>VFMC01000217.1:6123-9301 GCA_006515795.1 Acidimicrobiaceae bacterium
CAGGTGTGAGCACCAGCACGACTGCGGTGCCCATCGCCCCAAGCGCCGCGGCCAGACCTACGGCGCGTCGATCGAGATCGTCGGACGCGGCAGAGATGGGCCATTGCAGGATCACCCCGCCGATGCTGGGAGCAGCAGCGAACAACCCGACCTGCACGATGGGTAGACCGACGCGTGTCGCGTAGACGGCCGGAAGGCCGCTCAACGCACCGTGGGCGACACCGACCAGCAGGCAGGCCCCGAGACCGGTCGGCACGATCTCGGCCAGTTCGCGCATCGAGATGTGCTCGCTGTCTTCCAGGCTGGGCGCCACGGCCTGCTCCGACAGGGTTACCGGCACGACCGCGAGTGACGTGATGATGCTGACCAGCGCGAAGCCGGTCACCACTTCGGCGTCGAACGCGAATATCGACGCCTGGCCGACGGCGAACGCCGCCGTTGCGATCACCGTGTAGATCGCCAGGAGACGGCCCCGGTTCTCGTTCGTGGCGAGATCGTTGAGCCACGATTCGGCCACCACGTACTGGCCGGCGAAGCACAACCCGGTGACGAACCGGAGCAGCGTCCACGGAACCCATGAGTCGGTGAGGCCCACCCCCAGCATCGCGGCCGACAGCACGGCGGCTAGGGCGGCGTACACCCGGATGTGACCGACGGCGTTGAGCGCCCAGAGCGTGAGTCGCGAACCGACCACGAACCCCAGGAAGTACGCCGCGCTGATCAGGCCGATCAACCCGGTCGGCAGGCCGGCGAGCTCGGCCCGGACCCCGAGCAGGGTGCCGAACAACCCGCCGGCGAGCAGCAGGAACGCGAGTCCTACGAACAGCCCCCACGTGGCCAAGGCCATGTCGCGCGTGATCGCTTGGCCGGCATCGGCGCGCTGCGGTTCGGTGGGCACGAACGTGACGCTACGGGCGCCGGCGCCGAACTTCGGCGACGATGGCGGGAACGACCTTGTGCAGGTCGCCGATCACCGCGTAGTCGGCCCTCGTCACCATGTTCGCTTCGCTGTCGGTGTTGATCGCGAGGATCTTCTTCGACGCCATCGCGCCAACCCAGTGCTGGATCGCACCCGAGATGCCACACGCGAAGTAGATGTCGGGGGCGATCCTCGTTCCCGTCTGGCCTACCTGATCGGTGTGGTTCCTCCACCCGTTGTTGGTGACCGCGCGCGAACACCCGACCACGCCGCCGAGCAGCCCGGCGAGCTCCTCGAGCGGGGCGAACCCTTCCGGCGAACCGACGCCACGCCCGCCGCCGATCACGACCGGGGCGGTGGCCAGGGTGACCCCGGCGGCACGCTCGACCCGGTCGACGACGATCGATCTTGCCAGCGACGGATCGAGCACAGGCGAGAACCCGACCGTACGCGCCGAGGCCGGGGCCTCGCTCGCCTCCACCGCATGGTGCGCGACGGTGAGGAGCTTGATCGTCGCGGTGAGCTCGCAGCGTTCGAGCAGCGAACCACCCCAGCGCGTCCGGACCAGCCGCCACGGTCCATCTGCGGCCTCGATCTCGGTGCAGTTGGCCACCATCGGCGCGTCGAGGATCGCGCCGATGTGGGCGAGCACCTCGTTGCCCCGATCGGTGCCGGTGGCTACGACCGCATCGGGCGAGAGCGACGAGATGAGCTGGGCCGCGGCCTCTCCCCATGCCTCCGGGCCGTAGTCGCCGAGCAGATCGTGGTGCACCTGGTGCACGACGGAAACACCATGCGCGGCGAGCTGTTCGACCAGCGCGTCGGCCGCTGTACCCATCGTGGCGGCGTGCACGGATCCGATCTGCCTGGCCGCGGCGACAGCCTCGAGGGTTGCCGGCGACAGCGTTCCGCGATCGTGTTCGACGATGACGAGCACGTTCACTTCAAGACCCCGAGCTCCTCGAGCAGGTCGACCACGGCCGCGGCAGCCTCCGGGCCGTTGCCCAAGATGACGGTGGCCGACGCCTGCTCGGCCGGCTGCCACAGGGTGACCATCCGTTGGCCCCCTTGCTCTCCGGTCGGTGGCACCTGCGCGACGGCGACCTTCTTGGACGCCAGCCGGCCCTTCAGCGTGGGATAGCGAGGCAGGTTGATGCCCTCCTTCACGCCGAGCACCACTGGCATCGGTAGGTCGTAGACCTCCATGCCGGCGTCGGCCTCGCGGCCGGCGCGCAGCGAAGCGCCGTGGATCTCGATGCCCTTGATCCCGTTGACCACCGGGCGGGCAAGCGCTCGGGCGACCCGGATTCCCACCTGGAAACCACCGGAATCGGCTGACTCGTTGCCGAACAGGATCACGTCGAACGCGCCGTCTACGGCCTCGATCGCGGTGATCGCATCACCGATCGCTCGCGCCGTTCGCTGCGGATCCCAGTCGGGGCCGACGATCGGTAGGAGCACCGCCTTGTCCACGCCGAGGCTCGCCGCATAGCGCAGCTGCTCGTCGGCCTCGGCGGGCCCGAGCGTCAGGACCGTGGCTTCACCGCCGTGCTGCTCGACGAGCTGTACCGCCGCTTCCACCGCGCACTCCTCGTGAGGGCTCATCGCAAAGCCCAAGAACGCGGTGTCGACGGCTTGGCCATCGGGAGTGATGTTGATGCGCGCGCCCGGAGCGGGCACTCGCTTGACGCACACGAGAACGCGCATCGGATCAGCTCTTCATCCGGCTGTCGTCGGGATCGAAGAGCGGCTTGCTGCCCACCCGCGCGACGGTGACGGGGTAGCACTCGTTCATGTACATCACCTGCAGCTTGGCGCCTTCGACGGCATGCTCCGGCGGTAGGTAGGCGAGCAGCAGATAGGTGCCGAGCGATGGGCCCGCACCTGCGGTGGTCACTCGCGAGACGCGGCCCTTGGCATCGAGGATGCGGTCGCCGCCGAGCGTGAGGATCGGCTCGTTGCCGCCAGTCGGGAAGCGGTCGATCCCTGCCGCGCTGCGGTTCGAGTCCATCGACAGCGTGCACATCACCGCCACCGGTGGTTCCTCCCGCGCCGCCAGGTATGCCGCTTTGCCGATGAAGTCTGCCGACTTGACCTTTGGGCGGGCCAGACCGGCCTCGACGGGGTTGTACTCGCTCTCCAGCTCGGCGCCCATGAGGCGGTAGCCCTTCTCGATGCGGCCGGTCACCGCGTACACCCCGATGCCGACTGGCACGATGCCGAACTCCTTGCCGGCCTCGGCCACGGTGTCCCACAGGC
>VFMC01000668.1:0-2011 GCA_006515795.1 Acidimicrobiaceae bacterium
GCCCCGGTCCTGGAGCCGGTCACAGGGAGGGCGCTGTTGGCGTCGGAGCCGGTCACCGTGACCTCGGCCGAGCGCGAGATGGGATTCGCGGTGTCACCCACGACGACGTTGAAGCTGAACGTTCGCGTGATGCCGGAGGCGAGCGAGGTCGGATTGGACGGGGAAGCCGTGATCGCGAGCCCCTGCGGACTGGCGAAGGTCAGGCCGACGGTGCTCAGGTTCAGGACCGCCTCGCCGCTGTTTCCGATTTCGACCGCGGCGGTAAAGCTCTGTCCCTGGCTGACCACCGCGGGCATCGACACCGCGGAGATGCCGCCGACCGTGGCCGCTCTCTGGACGACGATCGAGCCCAGACCGCTCGTCTGGATGCCGATGAAGGCGCCGCTGTTGGCGTCGGTCGCGTTCACGGTGGCCGCGGCGCTATGGGTCCCGGTCGTGGCGGTGACGTCGACCGTCACGTCGTAGACGAGAGTCTCGCTCGAGTTGGCGGCGATGGTGGGGCGATTGCTCGACCGAGGCGCGGCGTGCAAGCCGCTTCCGAAGTCCAGCGTGGGGGCCGAGAGGTTGGCGACGGCGCTGCCGTTGTTGAGCACCGTGTACTGGGCGACGAACGGCTGTCCGAGGCTCACCGAGGCCGGAGCCACGAGGCCGCTTGAGAAGATCAGCGGCCCGCCCACCTGGATCGTGACGGAGCCCAGGCCGGTCAGCAGCAGGTTGAAGGGCGAACGGCTGTTGCCGTCGGAGCCCAGCACCGAGAGCCGCGCCGACCGCTGTCCCAGCTGCGCCCCAGCCCCCACCCTGACGCTGAACGAGTAGTCGGCCTGACCGAGGCCCGGGATGGAGGTCGGGTTACCCGCGCTCGGAGTGACGATCAAGTTGACGTTATTGTCGAACGAGAGCGTGATCGTTGTGATGTTGGCGGCGGCCTGGCCGCTGTTGAGCACGGTCGCGATGACACCGAACGTCTGCCCGATGCTCGCCGTCCCGGGCATCAGGAAGCTGCCCACGTTGCCGACGTTGGCGTCGGAAGTGGTCCGGTTGCTGTTGGCGTCGGTCGCCGTCACCTTCACTTCAGCCGGGTAGCGGGTCGTCGGCTCGGCATCGCCGGCCACCGCCACGGTGGCAAAGAAGTCGGCATCCGAGCCTCCCGCGAGGGTAATGGGGTTGCTCGGACTCAGTGTCACGGTCAACCCCTGCGAGGGGAGGATGGTCGCCGTCACCGCGGAGATGTTGGCAGTTGCATCGCCCCAGTTGCTGACGCGCCAGTGCATCTCGACGGTCTGGCCCTGGGAAACCGCGCGCGGAAACACCAGCCCGTTGACCATGATTGCCGCCGGCCTCACCACCGTCACGCTTCCCAGCGAGCCGTCGGAGAGGCTCCGGTCGACTCCCCTGTTGGTGTCGACCGCGGTCACCGTAGCGCTGGCAATGTAAGTGGCGGGAACCGCGGTGCTCGCGACCGTCACGTCGAACGAGAAGGTGGCGGCGCCCCCGCCCGCGATGGTCGTCGGGACGGGTGCGTGGGGCACGACCTGCAGATCGGTCGTCCCCGGGAACGACAAGCTGGCTCCCTCGACGATCGCGGAACCCTGGGCCGTGTTCTGAACCGTGTACGACGCCACGAACGTCTGGTAGGGGCTCACCGAACTCGGGGCAGCCAGACCGCCGAAGAAGTCGAGTTGTGCGAGATCCTGGATGGTCACGGCGCCCACGCCGTTCTTCACCAGACTGATGTTGGCTTTGCTGTTGGAGTCCTCGGCGACGATGGTCAGCTTGGCATTGCGGGTCGACAGGCGCGCGTCACCCGCCACGCTGACATTGAACCGGAAGTCCGCGGTCGAAAGGCCGTTGATCGTCACCACGCCGCCCCAGTACCCGACGACCAGCCCGTCCGCGCTGTCGAAGGTCAGCATCACGCTGCTCACCGTGGCGGCCGCCAGGCCGTTGTTCTGGAGCGTCGCGACGACGTCGAAGATCTCGCCCTGGCTCGCCGTGGACGGCATCTGGAAAT
>VFMC01000668.1:2018-2576 GCA_006515795.1 Acidimicrobiaceae bacterium
GATCGGCCGGGCTCTGCACGGCCAGAATGAAGGCCGCTGGGCTCGAGATGCTCGCGTCCTTGCCGCTGTTGGCGTCGGCCGCCGTCAGCTGGAGCCGGACGGTCCGGGTCGTCAGCAATGCGTTGCTGCCAACGGTGACGTTGAATGAGATTGTGCCGCTGCCGTTGCTGCCCGCTATCGTCGCAGGGAAGACCGCCGGCGACACGACCAGCCCGTCGAGGTTGTCGAAGGTGAGCGTCGCAGCACTCAGCGCCGCCGCCGCCCCACCCGAGTTGAGAACGCTGCAGGTGAGCTGGAAACTCTGGCCCTGACTGATGTTGCGCGGAATGCCCAGTCCGACGAAGGCCAGCGCGGGCGGTGCCTGCACCTGGATCGTCCCCGCGTTGGCCCGGATGGCGGTCACCGGGTCGCCGGTTCCGATCTCGGTGCCGGTGAGGGTGATTCCCGCGGTCCGCGGCCCGATGGTGGCGTCGGCCGCCACGATCCCGTCGAACACGAAGGCGACGATATCTCCGCCGGCGATGGTCGTGGGATTGTCGCGCGGGACCACCGGGATCT
>VFMC01000669.1 GCA_006515795.1 Acidimicrobiaceae bacterium
CGCAGACGCCGAACATCGTACGCGAGGTGCGCGCGTGGCTCGACTTCGCCCGCTACACGCACGCGTTCATGGAGTGCCATGCGATCGCGTCGTTCGAGAACGACGTGATGGGCCGGTTCCTCACGACGAACGGTGTCACGACGTCGGAGCCGGTCGTCGACGCGCCGGTCATCAACCGCATCCCCGACAGCCCGTTCGCCCAGTTCGACGGCACGCTCACGGCGGACACCGGCTCCGTCTCGTCGGTCGAGCCCGCAGCGGGCTCCGCGTTCCACCCCTACACGCGGATCATGATCGAAGACTCGATGAACGACGTGATGTGGGCGAGCGCGCGCCTCGGCGGCGACGCGAACAACGGGCAGATCACGTACCTCGGCGGCCACAACTACTCCGTCGCGCTTCCGGTGACCGCGAACCCGCAGACGAACGGCGTGCGCCTGTTCCTCGACTCGCTGTTCGAGTCGGACTGCGCGAATTCGACCGGCGCGCCGAACGTGACGGTCGTCAAGAGCGCGCCCGCGTTCGTGACGGGCCCGGACATCACGTTCACGCTCACCTACACGAACACCGGCGCCGGCACCGCGGACAACACGGTGCTCACCGACGCGATCCCGGCCGGGACGACGTTCGTGTCGGCGACGGGCGGCGGCGTGTTCGCCGCCGGGACGGTCACGTGGACCCTCGGCAACCTCGCGCCGGGCGCGACGGGCATGGTGACGTTCACGGTCTCCGCGCTGCTCGAGGGCACGTACTCGAACACGGCGACGGCGCGCTACTTCGCGAGCCTCACGCCGCGCACGACGAACAGCAACACGACGATGACCGTCGTCGACCGCACGCCGCCCGACACGCGCTTCGACGTCGTCGAGCCCGATCCGACCGCCGACCCGACCGGCGACTTCGTCATCGGCTCGCCCGACGCGGGCGTGACGTTCGAGTGCCGCGTCGACGGCGCCGCGTTCATGCCGTGCCCGGCGATGTTCACGACGGCGTCGCTCGGCAACGGCACGCACACGATCGAG
>VFMC01000670.1 GCA_006515795.1 Acidimicrobiaceae bacterium
ATGCCGATGCCGATGCCGTACATCGCCCCGCGCTTGCCGGTCGAGACGGCGAACGGGACGGCGATCAGCGTCATCACCAGCGTGACGAAGGGAAACGCCACCTTGCGATAGAGCCCGACCTCGTGATCGAGCACGTGGTAGCCACTGGCGCGAAGCTCCGCGACGTAGCGGCGCAGCTGGCCGTAGTTCATGAGGTCCGGCTCGCGGGCCTCGGTGACAAAGTAGTCGGCCGGCTCGAGCACGACCGTGCGGTCGGCGAACTTCGCAAAGTCCTTCACCTGGGTCTTCGGCCCGAATTCGCGCGACCAACCCTGGTCCAGCCGCCACTGCGGCACCGGGCCGTCGGCACCGGCGACCGGCGCGTAGGTCGCCTTGCCCGCGAACAGCCGCGAGCGAACGGCATGCGCCTTCTCGTCGAAGTCGAAGACCGACAGGCTGTTCAGTTCCCGCCGCCGCGGATCGTAGAACTGATAATGATAGACGTCGCCGTTGCGGCCGACGATCCACTTGCGGTTGAGCACACCGAAGGTCTGCGGCGAGCCGGTGCGAATGACGTGCTTCAGGCGATCGGCGTTCCGGTTCGCGGTCGACAGCACGAGTTCTTCCATCGCGAACAGGACGGCGCTGCCGGCCAGCGCGAAGACCACCAGCGGCAGGGC
Organism: Acidimicrobiaceae bacterium; assembly: GCA_006515795.1. Classification (GTDB taxonomy): domain Bacteria; phylum Actinomycetota; class Acidimicrobiia; order Acidimicrobiales; family Ilumatobacteraceae; genus VFMC01. The sequence continues at coordinate 660 of VFMC01000670.1, forward strand.
CGTGCGATACAGGCTGATGCCGCAGGCGCGCATGACGATCAGCTCGCTGTTTCTCGTCAGCAACCCGATCGTCACCAGCGCCGACAACAGCACGGCGAGCGCGATGATGTAGGTCAGCCACTCGGGCGTCGACCAGAACAGGAACTCGGCGAGCATGCCGAACGAGGTCTGGCCCTTGAACCACTTGTCCGAGAGATCGACGAACGTCGAGATGTAGAACAACCCGAGGATGCCGACCGTCGTCATGCCAAGAATGCGGACGTACTGCTTTGCCAGGTAGAGGTCGAGCAAGCGCGGCCCGGGCAACGTGAACTGCGGGAGCTTCAGCACGACAACGATGCGGCCGTTGCGGGTGGCCG
>VFMC01000218.1 GCA_006515795.1 Acidimicrobiaceae bacterium
GGATCAGGTGGAGCGGCCATGGGGCCCGCGGTCAGCCGGTGCGCCGGAGTGGCGCGGCCGTCGCGCCATCCACCTGTTCGGTGACCCGTTCGATGGCACCGTTCGGGCCCGGGTACCAGAGGGAGTCGCGACGAGGGCGCTGGAGACGGCGACCGTCGAGGGCGAGGTGGATCCTTCGTTCGCGAAGATGTCCGTGCCCATCACCGAGACCGTGCCATTCGGTGTCGGTCGCGAGGTGCTGATCACAGGAGAACGAACCGGCCGAACCTACGAGAACGACCACGGCGCCGCGGGCCTGCAGGCGCGCCTGGAGCCGGCGTGCCGTGCCGGGACGGACGTGCGTCGCAGCACCGAACACGACGATCTCGAACCCGTCGATGAGCGTGGCCAGCACCTGCCCCCACACGGTGTCGTCGAACGATCCCACGGTCGGTTCGCGGACCGTCACCATTCGTTCCACCGACATCCCCGCTTCACGACAGGCCTGCACGCCGAGCGTCGGGACACCGGCCACCCCCACCCAGGCGCCGGCATCGACGGCACCGGCGACCAACAGGACCGCCATCGACGTGGCCGCGTTGCCGTGACACGCCACCGTGCCACCCCGGGTGAGGCCGTGCGGGTACAACGTCGTCAGCGCCGGATGGACGACCAAGGTGCGATCGGCCGCCATCACCCCCGGTGAGATCCTTGGTGCAAGTGACGCGAGAGCTGTTTGGGAACCGATCATCCCCACACTGTAGTCGAACGTTTGTTCGACTGCTGCGGGGTGGTCCAGCGAGGCGGTCTAGCTCAGTGCGATGCCTTCCACTTGGCCAGCGCCGCGCTGCTCCGCTCCACCAGCACTGCCGGCACGCGGCGCGTGTACTCGGAATCGCCTGCGCCGCCTGCCGGAGCGGACGCGTCGGCGCCACCGGTGGCGGCCGGTGCTTCGTCGACGAACACCGCCGGTTCCATGCCCGGCTTCCAGTACTGGTACAGCTCGCGGACGATGTCGTAGAGACCGTCGGAGCCGAACCCCTTCTCGAGGTTGACCGTGATGATGTTGCTGTAGAGATGCACGCCGCCCACCTGACCGGTGGCGAAAAGCCGCCGGGCGAGCTCGGCGGCGGGGCGGGGGCCGACGGCATCGCTGCTCGAGGAGAACCGTTCGTGACCCTGTCCGGTCAGGGTGCGGTTCGCCTCGAACCGCACCACACCCGGAATCGAACTCGGCTTCTCGATCACTCCCACCATCTGGCCCATGTCCGAGACGATACCCGGAGGCCACCTACGCTCGGGAATCATGTCCCGTGCGTCGGTGCTACTGCCCGTTGCCGGTCCAGAGGGTGCTGATGGGGCGCGCCCACAGGCGGTCGCCGAGGGGGAGGGACTGAGGGCCGAGGTGGAGGAGCACGCCGATGGTGAATCGGTCGCCGAGCCGGTCGCGGAGGTAGGTGAGGTGTCGCGCCCCGCGAGCGTCGGGGGTGCTCGATGCCTTCACTTCGATGGCCGCGACTCGTCCGGTTCTTCGGTCTTCGATCACGATGTCGGCTTCGCGTCCTTCGCGGTCTCGGTAGTGGTGAACGTTGACTCCGCGCTGTGACCAAGAGGCTTGCTTGAGGACCTCGGTGACGACGAACTGCTCGACCATCGGGCCGAGCAACCGGTTGGTGCTCAACGAGGACAGGTCGCGTTCGCCGAGCCCGTTCAGGTGCGCCGCGAGGCCTGAGTCGACGAGGTGGATCTTCGGTCGTTGCTTGGCTGCGGTGGTGGCGCTGGTCGAGAAGGCCGGCAGCAGGTGGAGCAGGTTGACCGCTTCGAGGATCGAGACGTAGTTGGTGACGGTTGCCCGGTCGAGGCCGAGGTCGCGAGCGACGTCGGCGATGACCAGTTCGGTCCCGATCCGGGCCGCCAGGGCGCGAAGGAGCCGGCGGAGCTCGTGCTCGTACCGGACGTCGGCGATGGGGCGCAGCGCCTCACGGTTGACGACGTCGTCGGTGTAGGCGTCGAACCATCGGGCCCGGCGCGTCGGGGTGAGCTGATCGCGGACGACTTCCGGGAATCCGCCCTCGAGGATCCACGTCATGATCTGGGCGCGGTCGTTGGCGTCGGGGGCGGCGGTGGCTGCCGTCCAGTTGCGGTCGTCGTCGAAGAGCTGGCCAAGGAACTGCTCGGGTAGTCCGAGACGCTCGCCGATGGAGAGCGGCCACAACTGCAACCGGCCGGCGCGACCGGCCAGGGTCTCGGTGGTGCCCCGCGCGGCGAGGTAGTTGGCGGATCCGGTGAGGATGAACTGGCCCTTGTCGGGGATGGCGTCGACAATCTGTTTGATGGCGAGGAGCAACGGTTTGCCGGCGCGTTGGAACTCGTCGATGACGCTCCCGTGAGGAAGCGCAGCGGCGAAGCCGATGGGGTCACTCAAGGCGCGGCCGAGAACAGCGGGGTCGTCGAGGGAGAACACGTGACCGGCATCGACGCCGAGCTGAGCGGACGCGAGCGTGGATTTGCCCACCTGGCGGGCCCCACTGATGATCAGCACGCGGAAGGTGGCGAGCATCTCCGCAGCTTCGATCGTGGCAGCTCTATCCAGCAGCATGTGGAAAGCCTAGCCCGCAGATTGTGGGCCTACTACTAAGCAGATTGTTGGAAGCTCGACACCCGGACGCCCCCTACGCTCGGGAATCATGTCCCTTGCTGCCCACCCATCTCGATCATGCTGACCACACATCGATACGACAGCGTCGAGTGGATCGACATCATCGACGCCACCGACGTCGAGCTCGGTGAGGTCGCAGCACGATTCCACCTCCACGAGCGCACGTTCGACGAAGCGAACCGCCGCGCCGCGCGTCCCACCATCCAGCGCTTCGACGACCACGCTTACCTCGTGGCGTTCTCGGCGTCGCTGGGCGAGATCGACATGTACCTCGGTCCCACCTGGCTGGTCACCGTTCGCCGTCATGACGAGTTGCAACAGGAGTGGAAGACGGCTCCGATGATCGAGCGCTTCGAGCGCCAGTTCGCGGCCACACCATCGTCGTCGATGCTGCTGCTCACCATCCTCGACGTCTTGATCGACGGCTACTTCGACCGCACCGACGAGCTGGAGGACGACGTCGAGTCCGTGGAGGAGGCGATCTTCAGCGAGACAGCTCAGACGGAACGCTCCGTGCAACAGCGGCTCTTCGGGCTCCGTCGCGAACTGCTGCAGCTGCGGCGGGTGGTGTCGCCGCTTCGTGAGGTGCTCAACACCATCGCCCGCCAGGAGCTGCCGTGGGTGAACGGTGACGCGCTCGTGCTCAGCCGCGACCTCTACGACAAGGCTCTCCGTGCCGTCGATGCGATCGACGAGCTCCGCGAGCTCGTCGGCAACGCCGTCGATGCGCACCTGGCGGTGATGTCGAACCAGATGAACCTGGTGATGAAGAAGCTCACCGCGTGGGGCTCGATCGTGTTCGGTGCCACGCTGATCGCCGGCATATACGGCATGAACTTCGAACGGATGCCAGAGCTCACCTGGTACTTCGGCTACCCGATCGCGCTCGGCATGATGGCCGCAATGAGCCTCATCCTGTACCGCGTCTTCAAACAACGCGACTGGCTCTGAGTGGCCAACGATGACCCGGAACATGTTGGCCCACGCGCTGATCATCACCTCGGAGCTCGCGCTCTCCGCTCCGGCGGTCTGGTGGATCGTCAGCCTGAACGACAAGGCGGCGACCAAGGACGCCGACTACCTCATTCATCCGCTGCGGCTGCATCCCGACGTCGAAGCCGCAATTGGGCTGCTGTCCGTCCTCGCGATCGGGCACGCCGCGCGTTCAATTCGGACTGACCCTATGGTGTCGCCACCGCCCCGGTAAGCGGAGCCAACATCGGTGGCGGAGTCCTCATCTTGTTTGCTCCGCCATTTTCGCTCGGGATGCTCGTGTGGGCCATAGCAGCGGCGAGCGCCATGCGCCGCCGGGCGCGGCGCCTTTCCACGCACGTAACCCACGACCAACAGGGTCTGGGCTAGTCCGTTGGCTCGTCCGCCGGGTCGCCGCCACGGGCACGCTGCAACTACGTTGCGCGCATGGCCGACACCTCCAAGGACATCTCCATCGACGCGTTCGAGCTGGAAGCGCGCGCCTTCCTCGAAGCCAACGTAGCCAAGAAGGAAGCGGAGAAGAAGTTCGTGTGGGGAGAAGGACCGCGACACAGAGCTCGCCGACGTTCGCAGGGCGCAGGCCTGGCGGGCGAAGAAGTTCGACGCCGGGTTCGGCTGGATCGGCGGGCCCACGCAGTACGGCGGCCGCGAGCTGCCCAACGCCTACGAGCGCCTGTGGAACAGCCTCGAAGGCCAGTACCAGGTGCCGAACCAGAGCGTGTTCACGATCGGCCTCGGCATGGTGGCCCCCACGTTCCTTGCTCACGGTAGCGAGGCGGCCAAGGACCTCTACCTCACGAAGATGTACCGGGGCGATCTCGTCGGCTGCCAACTGTTCAGCGAACCCGGCGCCGGCAGCGATCTGGCCAGCCTGCAGACCAAGGCCGAGCGTGACGGCGACGAGTGGATCCTCACCGGACAGAAGGTGTGGACGACCGGGGCCCAGTACAGCGACGTCGGCGAGATCATCGCCCGCACCGACCCTGATCTGCCCAAGCACAAGGGCCTCACCGGCTTCATCGTCGACATACGCGCCCCAGGGGTGGAGATCCGTCCGCTGCGGCAGATGACCGGTGGGGCGAGCTTCAACGAGGTGTTCTTCACCGAGGTGCGGGTGCGCGACGACCACCGGCTGGGCGACGTGAACAACGGCTGGAACGTTGCTCTTACCACGCTCATGAACGAGCGCGCCGCGATCGGCGCCGGTGGAGGTGGGGGCGGGGTGAACCTCTACGGCCGCGCCGTGGAGATGGTGAAGTTCTACGGGCTCGACCGCGACCCGCTGGTGCGCAACGAGTTGGCCAACCTGATCATCCATCAGAAGGTCGCCGGCTACAACAACCAGCGGGCGATGGACAAGATCAAGGCCGGCCAGCTGCCAGGACCGGAGATGAGCATCGCCAAGCTGGCCGGCACCATGAACTCGCTGCGCCTCGGCGCGTTCGTATCGAAGGTGCTCGGGCCGCGACTCGTGGCCGACTCGGGAGAGTGGGGCACGTATGCATGGAGCCAGCTCATCCTCGGCGCGCCCGGTGGCCGCATCGCCGGTGGCAGCGACGAGGTGATGCGCAACATCGTCGGCGAGCGGGTGCTCGGCCTGCCGAAGGACGCCGGGATCGATTCCAAGTCACCGTTCCGCGACCTCAAGGTCGGCACCCAGCAGCCCTGACCCGAGTCCTCGCCGACCACCCGAGTCGCCGCCGACCGCCCGAGTCGCCTGGGGACGGGCGAGGGTTGTGGTGCACCCAGGGTGTCACGAACCACTCGGGTGCCCCGGGCAGCCGTCGGGTGCCCCGGGCGCGGCCGAGTGGGGTCCGGGCAGCCACTGACGTCCGAACAGCGACGATGTAGACCGCCCGCTCCATCGCCAATGGCGATAGCGTCGTTCGAGCTGTTCATAAGAACAGATCACGTCGGTAGCTCCTTGTTCGAGGGCCCTGGTCACAGGGTGATGTTGCAAACGTGCCATCGATCCCGGTTCCGGCCGGCCCCCACAGGAGTCTCCATGTCCCAGTCGTTTCTCGATCTCGGCGTGCCCGCGCGCATGGCCGAGGCACTCACCGCCGCCGGCATCACCGAGCCGTTCCCGGTGCAGGCGATCACCCTGCCCGACGGACTCGCCGGCCGCGACGTCTGTGGCCGTGCTCCGACGGGCTCCGGGAAGACCCTCGGGTTCGGCATCCCGATGCTGGCCCGCGTCAGCCAAGCCAAGCCACACCGTCCCACCGGGTTGGTGCTGGTGCCAACGCGCGAGCTGGCCGAACAGGTGCAGCGCGCTTTCGTTCCGCTGGGTCGAGCCCAGTGGCGATTCGTGCAGGCCATCTACGGCGGGGCGCCGATGTCGGTGCAGATCCACTCCTTGCGCAAGGGCGCGTCCGTGATCGTCGCCACCCCCGGACGCCTGCTCGACATCATCGAGCAGGGTCACTGCGACCTCGGCGCCATCGAGGTGCTGGTCATCGACGAGGCCGACCGCATGGCCGACCTCGGGTTCATGCCCGACGTGCGCAAGATCCTCGAGATGACCCCACCCACTCGTCAGACGATGCTGTGGTCGGCCACCCTCGATGGAGACGTCAACGAACTGATCACCGACTTCCTGAAGGATCCTGTCCGCCACGACCTGGTGGGCGAGATCGACTTCGGAACCGTCGATCATCGCTTCGTGGTGACCCACCCGATGGACCGCATCGAAGCGACCGTCGACCTGATCAACGCCACCGGGCCGAGCGTGGTGTTCGTCAAAACCCGTTTCGGGGTCGACGATGTCACTGCGGCGCTGATGAACGCCGGCGTCCGCGCCGGCTCGTTGCACGGTGCCCGCACCCAGCAGGCCCGCCAGCGCACGCTCGACGACTTCCGCCGCGGCAAGCTTCAGGCCCTCGTGGCCACCGACGTCGCCGCTCGTGGCATACACGTCGACAACGTCGACCTCGTCGTGCACTACGACCTGCCCGACAACGACAAGGACTACCTGCACCGCTCGGGCCGCACGGGCCGCGCCGGCCGGGACGGCATCGTCATCGCCCTCGTCCCGCCCAGCCGCCAGCGCGTGGCCAAGCAGCTCATCGAGACGCTCGCGGCGACGGTCACCTGGGACCAGGGCTCGGCA
>VFMC01000671.1 GCA_006515795.1 Acidimicrobiaceae bacterium
CCGTGCGGAACGCCATCCCGAACGCGTTGTGACAGGGCGTCGTCCCACCGCACGGGCCGCCGCTCGGCGACGGGCAAGGCACCGCGCACCCGCTTCCGCCGTCCGGGTTGTTGTGGCACGTGATGCACGGGCGCACGAGACCCCCCGACATCATGTTCCGCGCGTAGACCGGGTTCGGGATCCGCGTGTAATAGAACTCGTGGGCCTGCGCGACCGGGGCGGCGACGCAGACGGACACGGCGGCGGCCGCCGCGAGGAGAGCGGTGACGGTTCGGCTTCGCACGGTGCGTGGATGATGCCGGAACGATCCGGGTGCGGCAACGCATGCCGAGACGTCACAGCCGGGTCACGCTCGCGGCGCCGAAGTCGACCCGGTCCGAGCCGGCCCACACGCCGTCGAACCGGAGCAGCGCGCCCTCGCGCGTGCGCATCACGAACGCGGACGCGGGGTAGCACGACGTGCCCGCGAGGTTGGCGCCGGTCGCCGCGCAGTCGAGGCGGATCTTCAGCTGGCCCGCCGCGCACGTGACCGACGACTCCGTGATCTCGTTGACGACGAGGTAGCCGCCGACGTTCGGGCCCGATCGACGGCCCCACGTGCCGGCGTCCGCGATCGACGCGCAGTGGATGCCGGGACACTCCGGCGACGCCGTCACGATCTCGTCGGCGTTGCCGTTGCAGTCGTTGTCGAGCGCGTCGCAGATCTCGTCGGCGCCCGGGTTCACCGCCGGGAGCGTGTCGTCGCAGTCGCCGCCGCGCGCCGCGTAGCCGACGCCGCCGCCGCACGTCGAGACGGGATCGCCCGTGCCGTACGTGTCGCCGTCCGAGTCGACGTAGAACGTCGCGCCCGTGCCCTCGTCGATCGCGCCGTCGCAGTCGTTGTCGAGCATGTCGCAGACCTCCGCCTGCGTCGGGTGCACCGTCGGTCGCATGTCCTCGCAGTCGTCGCCGCACACGAGCGCGCCGGCCGCGTCGGCGTTGCAGCACCGCGCGTCGGGCCAGCCGTCGCCGTCC
>VFMC01000672.1 GCA_006515795.1 Acidimicrobiaceae bacterium
TCGGCTGGTCGAGCGGCGGATCGACGGCCCTGCAGGTGTGTGCGACCGAGCCACGCTGCGCTGCCGTCGCGAACCTCGACGGCATGACCGGCCGCCACGATGATCCGATCGACGCTCCGGTGCTGCGGTTCTCCGGGCTCCGGGGCGGGCTGCACTCGGCGCCGGGCTGGGGCCTCGTCGCCGAGCGAGCCACCGGCGACGCCACCGCCGTGTGGATCGACGGTGCCGGGCACTTTGCGTTCTCGAGCCTCCTCACCGCAGGGGTCGGGCTCGACCGGCTCTTGCCGTGCGACGCCGTCGGGGAGTTCGACTGCGGGCCGCTCGATGCTGCGCGTACGCAGGCGATCTACCAGAGCATGAGCGAGGCGTTCTTCCTGACGCACCTGCTTGGCGAGCCGCCCTCCGCGCTGCTGACCCGTGCGAGCGGCGTCGACGCCGAGACGCCGGAGGTCGACTTCGAGCAGTCGACGTTGGGGGTGACCGACGGTCCGCTCCGCGTGATCGGGGCCGCGCGCGATGCCGTCGAGTTCGCGCCGATCGAGGACGTGGAGGTCACCGCGACCGCCGGGCGCGTAGGGCAGGTCACGGCAGACGCTGGGTGGCGCGTCGACGACCTGGCGCCTGGCACCCGACTCGACGTCCGCTTAACGAGCCCGGGGTACTGGCCGTGGCAGACGACCGTCGCACTCGGGACGCGCAGCGCCGCGATCGAGGCCGACGTCGTCCCGCGCGGCCTCGAGGCGCACTGGCTCGGGCCGATCGGGCTGAGCGCGATGCGCGGTCGCGGGCACGTCGTCGTCGTCGTGTACAACTACGCGACCGACGGCGCGTCGGGCGTCGTGCTCCGGGGGGCCGTACGGCCGTACTACATCGCCTCGCCCGGCGGCGCGAGCCCGACCCTCGAAGCAACCGATGATGCAGGCCTCGGCCTGTTCGTGAACGTGGAGCCCGGCACGTTCGTGATCTCCTTCCGCCACCCGAGCTGGCACTGCGCACCCGTCGACATGCCGAT
>VFMC01000219.1 GCA_006515795.1 Acidimicrobiaceae bacterium
GTCGCCGCGGCGATGACCAGCGACACCGTGCTGATCGACGTCGTCGCCAAGGTGGCACCCGGCATCGACGTGCTCTTCCTCGACACCGGCTACCACTTCCCCGAGACGCTGGCGACGGTGGATGCAGTCGCCGAGCGCTACCCGGTGCGCCTGGTCGTGGCGCCGGCTCCACCGATCGGTGACGAGCAGTTCCTCAGCGATCCCGACGGGTGCTGTCACCGGCGCAAGGTCGTACCGCTCGACGAAGGTCTCGCCGGCCGGCTCGGCTGGATCAGCGGCGTCCGGCGCAGCGACTCGCCCGTTCGGGCCGACACGCCGTTCGTGCACCTCGACAAGCGGGGCCTGGTGAAGGTGAACCCGCTCGCGGCATGGACCGACGCCGATCTGCTGACCTACGCGGCACTTCACGCGGTCCCCTTGAACCCGCTGCTCGCCGAGGGATATCCGTCGATCGGCTGCTGGCCGTGCACCCGCAAGCCCGCCGACGGTGAGGACGCCCGGGCCGGCCGGTGGTCGGCGCACGCCAAGACGGAGTGTGGGCTGCACCTGTGATCAGCGCCATCGACCTTACTCACGATGCCGGGCAGTCGGGTCGCGCCGAGCCCCTGCACCGTCGCCACGACCGGGCAGCCGACCAGCGCCTGGCCGAGCTCGAAGCCCATGCGATCTTCGTGATCCGCGAGGTGGCCGCCGAGTGCGAGCGCCCGGTGCTGCTGTTCTCCGGCGGCAAGGACTCGGTCGTGATGCTGCACCTGGCGCGCCTCGCGTTCGAGCCCGGCGTGATCCCGTTCCCCGTCATGCACGTCGACACAGGTCACAACTTCCCAGAGGTGATCGAGTTCCGCGATGCGCTCGTGGCCGAGTTCGGCGTGCGGCTGGTGGTGGCCGGCGTGCAGGACGCGATCGACCAAGGTCGCGTGCCCGATCCGGGCCCGACCGGATCGCGGAACCGGTTGCAGACCGAACCGCTGCTGCACGAGATCAACCGCAGCTCCTTCGATGCCGCGTTCGGCGGAGCCCGCCGCGACGAGGACAAGGCCCGGGCCAAGGAGCGTGTGCTGTCGTTCCGCGATGCCTTCGGACAGTGGGATCCGAAGAACCAGCGGCCGGAGCTGTGGCGGCTGTACAACGCCCGCGTGCGCCCCGGCGAGCACCTCCGCGCGTTCCCGTTGAGCGACTGGACCGAGCTCGACATCTGGCGCTACATCGCGGTCAACGACGTCGACCTTCCGGCGATGTACTACTCGCATCGTCGTGAGGTCGTCGAGCGCGACGGCATGTTGCTGGCGACCGGTCCGTTCACGCCCCCGGCGGCCGGGGAGCTGGCGTTCGAGGAGACCGTGCGCTACCGCACTGTCGGCGACATGACCTGCACCGGTGCCGTGCGATCACCGGCCACCGACGCATGGGGGGTGCTGGCCGAGATCGAGCAGAGCCGCATCACCGAGCGCGGCGCAACCCGAGCCGACGACCGCTTCTCCGAAGCGGCGATGGAGGATCGAAAGCGCGAGGGGTACTTCTGATGGAGCTGCTCCGCTTCGCGACCGCCGGCTCGGTCGACGACGGCAAGAGCACCCTCATCGGTCGTTTGCTGCACGACACGAAAGCTCTCTTCGACGATGTGATCGACGCGGTCGCGGCCACCACGGCGCGGCGCGGCGGCGAGGGACTCGACCTCGCGCTCGTCACCGACGGACTGCGCGCCGAACGCGAACAGGGCATCACGATCGATGTGGCGTACCGCTACTTCGCCACGCCATTGCGATCGTTCATCATCGCCGACACGCCGGGCCACGTGCAGTACACGCGCAACATGGTGACGGGCGCATCGACGAGCGACGTCGCCGTCATCCTGGTCGATGCGCGACATGGCCTGCGCGAGCAATCCCATCGCCATGCGGCTCTGTCGGCCCTGCTCGGCATCGACCACCTCGTGCTGGCCGTCAACAAGATGGACCTCGTCGACTGGTCGCAGGCCAGGTTCCACGAGATCACGGCCGAGTTCGCCGTGCTCGCCGCCAAGCTCGGAGTCAGCATGGTGATGCCGATCCCACTGTGCGCGCTGGACGGCGGCAACGTGGTTGACCCGTCGCCGCACACGCCGTGGTACCAGGGACCCAGCCTGCTCGAGCACCTCGAAACGCTGCCGGTGCCGGAGCGCGCTCACGGGCACCTGCGGCTGCCGGTCCAACTCGTCATCAAACCGGTCCTCGGCAGCGGTGGCGGCAGCGGCGCCGGCGCGCTCGCGGAGCGTCGGTGGTACGCCGGATCGTTGGCCGGCGGCACGCCCGCCGTCGGCGACGAGGTGGTCGTGTTGCCATCGGGCACCCGCAGCCGCATCGCCGCGGTCGAGGGCCACGCACCGGCGGTGCGCATCCAGTTGGAGGACGAGCTCGATGTGAGCCGTGGCGACCTGATCGCTTCCGCACACCTGCGCCCGACCGTCGAGCCGCATCTGGTCGCGCAGGTTGCCTGGATGAACGACAAGCCGCTGCGGGCCGGCAGCCACGTGCTGATCAAGCACGCCACCCGTACGGTGAAGGCCGTGGCCACCGTGGTGCACGACAAGCTCGACGTCACCACCCTCGTCGCCGACATCGACGCGACCGAGCTGCAGCTCAACGAGATCGGCACGGTCACGTTCCTCACGGCACTTCCCCTGCCGGTCGATCCCTATCGCGTCAACCGCACGATGGGCAGCTTCATCGTGATCGACGAGGTCACCAACGCCACTGTCGGGGCCGGCATGGTGGGCGCCGGTTCGGTGTCGTCGTGACCATGGTCGATGGCGCGGTGCGGGTGTTCATCGTCGGGGCACCCCGAGCTGCTCACCCTGAAGGCGGCGCGACTCGTCGCCACGGCCGACGTCGTGCTGTACGACCGTCTCGTGTCAACCGAGATCCTCGCGCTGGCATCGCCGCATGCCGAACTGATCGACGTCGGCAAGCGTCCCGGCGGCAGTCACACCCAAGACGTGCTCAACGAGTTGCTCGTCGCCGTCGCCGAGCCAGGTCGTCGCGTCGTCCGGTTGAAGGGTGGCGATCCGTTCTTGTTCGGTCGCGGTGGTGAGGAGGTGGAGGTGCTCGCCCGCCACGGGATCGCCAGCGAGGTGGTGCCGGGCATCTCCTCGGCACTCGCCGGGCCCGCCGCGGCGGGTATCCCCGTCACGCATCGTCAGGTCGCCCGGGCGGTCACCATCGTCACGGGCCACGAGGCACTGTCGAGCGATCCCGTGAACTGGGCCGCGGTCGCCGATCTGGGCGGCACCCTGGTGCTGTTGATGGCCATCGAGCGTCGCCACGAGATCGTCGAGCGGTTGTGCGCGGCAGGTTTCGACGAGCACACCCCGGTCGCCGTGGTGATGGATGCGACCACGCCGCGCCAGCGGGTCTGGTGCGGTACCCTGCGCGCCCTTGCCGCTGCCGACGTTGCTTCGCCGGCGGTCATCGTGATCGGCGCGGTGGCCGCGTTCGCGGACCACGCCGAGGCACTCGTCGCCGCGCACTCGCAACCGTCCGGCGGCTGACGTGGCGCAGCTTCCCCGGCAGATCGACGATGGCTACCCGATCGTCGTCCGGCTCAACGGCCGTCGCGTTCTCGTGGTGGGCGGCGGTCCGGTCGCACTGCGCAAGGTCGGCGCGCTGCTTGCTGCCGGCGCCTCGATCACGGTCGTCTCGCCAGAGTTCGTCGGGGGCTTCGAGTCGCTCAGCGGGGTGGAGCAGGTGCGGCGGTGCTACGAGCCAGCCGATCTCGACTCCGCTTGGCTGGTGGTGGCCGCCACGAACGATCCGGTGGTGCAGCAGCGCATCTTCGACGACGGAGAGCGGGCGGGCGTGTGGGTGAACGCCGTCGACGATCCAGAACGCTGCTCGTTCATCCTTCCGGCGATCGAGCGGCGCGGCCCGGTCATCGTGGCCGTTTCCACGCAGGGCCGCAGCCCTACCCTCGCCGGTCAGCTCCGCGATCACCTCGCCGGGTGCCTCCCCGACGACGTCGCCGAGCTGGCCGAACGGATGAGCGACCAGCGTCGCCAGATCCAGGCCCGCGGTTCCGTGGGCGATGGACGGCCGATCGCGGGCTAGCCTGTACAAGTCACATACAAGTTCGTCGCGTCGAGTCGGCGACGTGGAAAGAGGCTTCCCGAGATGGCGAGCAGCAAGATCAAGGTCGACAACCCGATCGTCGAGATGGACGGCGACGAGATGACCCGCATCATCTGGCAGTTCATCAAGGACAAGTTGATCCTGCCGTACCTCGACATCGAGCTCGACTACTACGACCTCGGCATCGAGCACCGCGACGCCACCGATGATCAGGTCACCATCGACTCGGCCAACGCAACCAAGCGGCACGGCGTGGCCGTGAAATGCGCCACGATCACGCCCGACGAAGCCCGCGTCGAGGAGTTCGGCCTGAAGAAGATGTGGAAGAGCCCCAACGGCACCATCCGCAACATCCTCGGTGGCGTCATCTTCCGTGAGCCGATCGTCATCTCCAACATCCCACGCCTCGTGCCAGGCTGGACCAAGCCGATCGTCATCGGCCGTCATGCTCACGGCGATCAGTACAAGGCCACCGACTTCAAGGTTCCAGGCGCGGGAACGGTGATGATGACCTACGTGCCGGCCGATGGCAGCGCACCGGTCGAGATGAAGATCGCCGACTACGGCCCCGACGGTGGCGTGGCGATGGGCATGTACAACTTCAACGACTCGATCCGCGACTTCGCCAGAGCTTCGCTGCGCTACGGGCTGATCCGCAACTACCCCGTGTACCTCAGCACGAAGAACACGATCCTGAAGGCGTACGACGGCTCGTTCAAAGACATCTTCCAGGAGGTGTACGAGACCGAGTTCAAGGTCGAGATGGATGCAGCCGGCCTCACATACGAGCACCGCCTCATCGACGACATGGTGGCATGCGCGATGAAGTGGGAGGGCGGCTACGTCTGGGCCTGCAAGAACTACGACGGCGATGTGCAGAGCGACACCGTCGCCCAGGGGTACGGGTCACTGGGGCTGATGACCAGCGTGCTGATGACTCCCGACGGCAAGACGGTCGAGGCCGAGGCGGCCCACGGCACTGTCACGCGCCACTACCGCGAGCACCAGAAGGGCAACAAGACCTCGACCAACCCGATCGCTTCGATCTACGCGTGGACCCAGGGCCTCACCTATCGCGGCCGGATCGACGGCAACAACGAGCTGGTCGGGTTCGCCGAGGCGCTCGAGCAGGTGTGCATCCAAGCGGTCGAGGCCGGTGAGATGACCAAGGACCTCGCCTTGCTGATCGGCCGCGACGCGCCGTGGCTCACCACGGAGGACTTCCTCGACGCACTCGATCGTCGCCTTCAGGCAGCGATGAGCTGAACCGGATCAGCGCGGCGACGATCAGTCGAACGACCTACGGGCGAGGAACGAGTAGCCGTACACCTCGAAGGCTCGCGCCTTCTCCTCGCCGCGGGCGCCGCCGAACGTGTCCACCGCGTCGCCGATCGCGACGTCGACGAAACCCGACTCCTCGATCATCTTCTGCCAGCCCGCACGGGGCAGCCCACCGGCAATTCAACCGGTCCACAAGTCGACGTCGCGCAGCGCGTCGGGTGGCACCGGGCGACCGTTGGCGATGTCGGCGAACTGCATCCAGCCACCCGGCCTGAGCACTCTGCGGATCTCGTCGAAGACGGCGCGCTTGTCGGCACAAAGGTTGATCACGCCGTTGGAGATGACCGCGTCGGCCCAGCCGTCCGCCACCGGGAGTTGCTCGGCAAGGCCGTCGCTGAAGCTGACGTGATCGAGGCCGAGGCCGGCTGCGGTCCGGCGCGACTTGTCGAGCATCTCGTCGGTCATGTCGATGCCGATGACCCGTCCTTCGGTGCCGACCTGACCGGCGGCGATGAACGAGTCGAACCCGGCTCCGGAACCGACGTCGACCACGCGCTCGCCTGGCGCCAGCCGACGCAACGCGAAGGGGTTCCCGACACCGGCGAACGACTCGACGGCGCGGTCGGGCAGGGCTTCGACGGCGGTCGTCTCGTAGCCGAGGATTGCGGCGAGGGGCCGGCCGGTGTGGAAGTGGAAGCTGGACTGCGGCTCGACGGCGACCTCGCGGTACTTCAGGCGGACCTGATCACGCAGCACCTCAGGATCGATCATCAAGTCGTCGGTCATCAGCAAATCCCCCTAGATCGGGCAATCCAGAACTGCGGGAAAATGGTACACCCGTACCAGCAACAGTTCGACACCGCGACCAGGCCCGGATCACGGTCCTCGCACCGTGCGCGTCGTGTGTGGCACAGCCGTCGCCTCGGCATAGCTTCTTCCCGATGCAGATCCGACGCCTGGTTGCGACCGACGATGCGGCGAGGGCGGGTCGTGTTGTGCAGGCGGCCTACCTCGCGCTCGACGGCTATCCGTTCGACCCCGAGTACCACGACAAGCTTGGAGACGTTGCCGGCCGTGCCGCAGAAGCCGACGTGGTGGTAGGCGTGATCGATCAGGACATCGTCGGCTGCCTCACCTTCGTGCCGGGAGTCGACAACCCGCACTACGACTTCGACGATCCGCAGGGGGCGAGCTTCCGCTACTTCGGCATCGATCCCACAACTCAGGGCCGTGGGGTGGGGGAGGCGATGGTGACATGGTGCATCGACGAGGCCCGTCGCCTTGGGCGGGCTCGCCTGCGGATCCACACGCTCGTTGCAATGACCGGCGCGCAACGTCTGTACGCGCGGCTCGGGTTCACGCGTACGGTCGAACACGACGAGGATTGGGACGGCATCGCCGGCCTGGCCTACGTGCTCGACCTGTGATCCGGTCGAGTTGATCCGGCCAGGGTGGATCCGGCGAGGGTGATCTAGGTGGCATGCTGCTACGAACAGCGTGCGTGGCACCCGTGCCAGCGAGTCGGCGGTCGGTCGATCGCTCGCACACCCCGCCAGGGTGCACCCCGATGGTGCAACAGATCATGTTGCGCTCGATGCCGACCGGCATGCGGCGGGTGTTCGCCGAGCTCGGCACACCGCTCGACACGCTCGACGCGCGTTTCGTGAACGGGCACTTCTACTCACGTCTGCGTCCGTTGATCTCACCCGACAAGCCGGCCAAGAAGCTGCCGCCAATGCTGGTGCTGAAGATCGCCACACGCGTGCACCCGGAGATGCGCCGCCGCAACCGCATCGCCGGTCGAGTACGCGTCGGCGAGCCGTGGAACCAGGTGATCGCCGACTGGCACGCCGGCGGGAAGGCGTCGATCGAGGCGAAGAACATGGCGCTCCAGGACGTCGCCCTCGCGGGTCTCGACGACGATGCCGCGGTCGCTCATGCGGCGGCATGCGTCGAGCACTGCGTCACCCACTGGGAGCATCACTTCTGGTTGCACGGCTACGACCTCGGCCCGCTCGGGCAGTACCTGTTCGAGGCACTCGCATGGGGGCTCGATGCCAACGAGCTGCTGTCGTTGCTGGAAGGCGCGTCGCCCTCGACGACCGCGCCGGCTCGGGCGCTGTTGCAGATCCGCGCCGCCGTCGAGCGGCTCGGCGCCTCGCCGGCCGACTTCGGCGAGCTGCGGGCCTTGTCGCCCGAGATCGCCGCGGCTATCGACGAGTTCCTCCGGGTCCGCGGAACTGTGCTGTTCTCGCGCTACGACGTCGACGGTGTCACCCTCGGCGAGCGTCCCGACCTCGTGTACGCCGGCATCATGAACGCCGAGCAGCACGACACCAGTGACGAAGTGGCCGCCAGAACGCAGCGGGCCCGTGATGCTGTGCCGGCCGAGCATCGCGCTCGCTTCGACGAGATCCTCCGCCAGGCACGCAACGCGATGGATCTTCGCGACGACAACGGACCGACGACCGCTGAGTGGCCACTCGGTCTGGTGCGCATGGCGCTCCTCGAACTCGGCCGCCGGCTCGTCGCTTCCGGCCGCGCCGACGATCTCGACCTCGCCCTCGAGCTCCATCCCGACGAACTGCTGCCGGGCCTGCTCGCCGATCCGCCATCGCCCGACGAGCTCCGGGCGCGACTTGCCCGACGCGTCGCGCAGCGCGGCCTCGACGCGCCAAAGCTGCTCGGTCCCGACGAGCCTGCTCCACCACTCGAAGTGCTGCCCGCGAACCTGGCCCACCTCGGCGACAAGGTGGTGCGTGGTCGGGCACGAGTGGCGAGCTCTCCCGAGCAGGCGTTCGACCTGCTCGAGCCCGGCGATGTGCTGGTCGTGCACAGCACGACCCCTGCCTACAACCTCGTACTGTCGCTGGCCGGCGCCGTCGTCACCGCCGAGGGGGGCCCGATGAGCCACGCCGCGGTGCTCGCCCGTGAGCTCGGAATCCCTGCAGTCGTCGGCGCCCATGGCGCGCTCACCGACATCCCCAACGGCTCGATGGTCGAGGTCGACGCGCCGGCCGGTGAGGTGCGCCTGGTGCAACCCGACGGGTGAGACCGCCCGTGGGAGAATGCGCCGATGAGAGCAGTGGTGCTGCACGAACACGGTGGTCCGGAGGTCCTCACTATCGAGGAGGTGAGCGATCCCGAGCCCGGCCCCGACGAGGTGCTCGTCGACATCGCAGCCACCGCGCTGAACCGCGCCGATCTCCTGCAACGGATGGGTCTGTACCCCGACCCGCGGCGCAGCAGGCCGGAGATCCCGGGCCTCGAGTTCGCCGGTGTGGTGAGCGCGCTCGGTGCCCGGGTCACGATGTGGCGCCCCGGCGATGTCGTGATGGGCATCGAGGCGGGCGGCGCGTACGCCGAGCGGATCGCCACCCACGAGCGGCAACTGCTCGCCGTGCCGGCCTCGATCGATGTCGTCGATGCGGCCGCGATCCCCGAGGTGTTCCTCACCGCGTGGGATGCCCTCGTACTGCAAGGTGGGCTCACGAGCGGGCGCTGGGCGCTCGTGCATGCCGGCGCATCGGGTGTTGGTACGGCTGCGATCCAGATCGCCAAGGCAATCGGCGCCTGCATCGCCGTCACCTGTTCGGCCGGCAAGGCCGAGGGGTGCCGCTCGCTCGGCGCCGACCTCGTGATCGAACGGTCACCGCACGACTGGTTGAGCGAGGCGCTCGGCGCAGTACCGAATGGCTTCGATGTGGTGCTCGACGTGATCGGTGGCGACGAGGTGGGACGCAACCTGCAGGCCGTGGCGACCCGGGGAACGATCGTGCAGGTCGGTCTGATGGGCGGTGGTTCCACGTCCGTGAACGTCGGGCTGTTGCTCGCCAAGCGGGCCACGTGGGTGGGCACCACCCTGCGGGCGCGTCCGCTCGAGGAGAAGGTGACCCTGACGCGACGGTTCGCCGCAGAGATCCTCCCCCTGTTCCACTCCGGCACGCTGCGCCCGATCATCGACTGCGTGTTGCCGTTCGATGCGATCGCCGATGCCCACCGGCGGATGGAGTCGAACGCCAACACCGGCAAGATCGTCGTCCGGATCAGGTGAAGATGCCGTCGATTGTGGCGACGTTGCCTTCGAGCACATCGCTGGCCGGAACACCGAACCATCCTTCGGCGACCGTTGCGTAGTACTGGTCGAACTCGACGGTGGCGATCAGGTCGTCGTTGCCGTCGAGCTCGGTCAATGACGGGTGTTCGCCGAACCGTCCCTGGTTGACAGGTCCCATCAACAGAACGTTCGACGCGGTCCCGTGATCGAGCCCACCCGAGTCGTTGTCGCGGGCGGTGCGACCGAACTCGCTCGTCGTCATCAGGAGCACGCGATCGGTGAGCCCCTTCTCTTCGAGATCGACGAAGAAGGCCTCGGTCGCGGCGTCGAACCCCTCCATCATGGCCGCGTAACGCCCGTTGTGGTCGTCGTGGGTGTCGAAGTCGACCTGCATCGGGACGTGCACGATGCGGACCCCGGTCTCGCGCTGGAACAACTGCGCGGCCAGCCGGAGACCGTTTCCGAGGCCGCTGTCCGGGTACCCGCCCGTGGCGCCATCCTCGTGCTGGTCGAGGTCGCCGATCGTTTCGGCGAAGGCCACGCTGCGCGAGCGCAGGCTGCGCATGCGCTGTTCGAGATCCGATCCGCCGCTCCCGTCGGCGAAGCGCGCGAACGCGTTCTGGAAGGTGCGGCGGAACGGGTCGTCGTCGCCGGCGCCCGTGACGTAGCCCGCCGCATACGCATCGGGGATCGACAGGGTGCTGACCGAGCGAGCGGCAATGGCCGGATGTGCGCCCGTTCCGATGGACAGGGCGACGGCCGCCGCGGCGGGATCGCCGATCGCATCGGCGAGCCGCCCGAGGAAGCCCGAGTCGGCGATGGTGCTCGGGGTGGGCGATCCGGACCACCAGCGAGCCATCATCTCGAAGTGCGATCCATCGGGGGCGGAGGTGCCCACACCTTGCAGCACGGCAGCCCCCCGGGCGTAGACGTTGCGCAGGCCGGCGTTGAACCCGACCTCGTCGTCGAGGGCGAGCACCTCGCTCTCGGCGATCGCGGTCGAACGCCGGAGGTCGTAGTAGTTGCCCATGCCGTAGGGCACCAGCATCGACAGCCCATCGTTGCCGCCGTCCATCTCCACCACGACCAGCAGGCGCCGGCCGAGGTC
>VFMC01000673.1 GCA_006515795.1 Acidimicrobiaceae bacterium
CGACGGTCGGGGTAACCGACCCGACGCCGATAGGACCACCACGATCGTCCGGGCGATCTGCACCCAGAGCGGCTGGCACGAACGCTGCCACCACGGACAGCACGACTACCCCGATGAGGAGCTTCGGCACTGTCACGGTGACCACTTCCTCGCTCCGACCACCGATCCCGGTAGCCGGCGGCAGGAGTACACCCTGCTCTGTCAGTACATCCTGCTCTGTCGTCACGTTGACCATACCACCGGGCTCACCCACGTCACATCCGGAATAGTCCCCCGCCGCATCCGGGTTGTCCCTGATCCTGCACGGCTCGGGGCCGAGCTTCCGTGGCCACACGCCGTTCCCGGGCAAGCACTGCGTAGGCGACGAGCGAGAAACCGACGATCACAAGCCACACCATTGACAGGGTGGGGACAACTGCGCTCGGGATCCTCCAGGTGAACGTGCCGCGCTTGACGAGCTGCTCATGCCACACGTCCTCTGCGACGTTGACCACGCCGTAGGCAAGCATCAGTGCCACACACGCGGTCGTCACCTGCCGCAACCACTTTCCCCACACTTCTGCACGGGAGAGCAGGATTGCGCTGAGGACCATCAGGGCGCCGTCGATCCCGTGGTGATGACCAAGGTGCACTGCCGCGAGCGTCTCGTCGCCCTCGGTCACGATCCTGTCCGTGAGAAAGACACCGCCGGGCAGGTACCAGCCGAGATCGGCGGCGAGCCACGGCAGCGAGAACACGAGCAAAGCGGCGGCAGCAGCGACCCTGACGAGGTCACCGGGGAGGCGCGACGCGAACGACGCTCCCCGCCGCCGAACGGCCGCAACTGTCAGGGCGATCGCGATGAACACGCCGATCGCAGGAACCGCGTTCACAGGTCGCGCGTCCAGATCGCTCGGGTCGACGACCCCGGGCCAGGCGGTCACGGCGCACATCACCAGTGCGGGCCCACCCGCCCACCACGCCCCCCGCGGGAGAGCGTCGAGAGCGATGAGCACGAGAGCGAGGGCGACG
>VFMC01000220.1 GCA_006515795.1 Acidimicrobiaceae bacterium
ATTGGCCGAACTGATCGGCGTTCTGATGATCCGAAGCGACGAGCACAGCCTGCTGTGCCCATGCGGCTCCAGCGCGGGAGAACACATACGCAACACCACCGAACTGCTTCTTCGCACTGGACAACGGGGCGCCGACGACGGTCGTCGCCCCGCTCGTGCCGACGGAGTATCCGAATTCATCGAGGACGCCGGGGGGCGCGGGGGCCGCGGCGATCAGCTTGGCCCGTTGCACCGGGACGAATGTGCATTCGCCGTTGGCCCCGGAAAGGTGGATCGCGGCGATCTCGGTAGCTGTGAGCGCGCGTCCCCAAACGGTTGGTTCGTCCAGGGTGCCGGTGAAGTTGAACGGATCGCCCAGACCCCTCTTGCTTCCGAGGCGCAACTGGGTGGCCGGCGCCGGGTTCAGGGTTCCGGCCTGTGACGACACCGAGGCAACAGGGACTCCATCGAAGTACAGCGTGGTCTCGGTGCGGTCCCAGGTGGCCGCGACGTGATGGAACGCACCGTCGAAGATCTGCGGCACCGACGCACGCAGTTCCTCCGGTCGTCGCGCTGAGGTCTCGTCGGTCGACCAGGTGAGATTGGCGAATGGATCGAGCAGCAGGGCGAATGCCCGGGCGGAGTCGTCGGTGCCGGGGAAGTCCCAACGCGTCATCAACGCCTGCGTGCGTCCCGTGAATCCAGCGTCAGCCGGCTTGACCCACATCTCGACCGTGACGGCGGCACTCACCGCTGGAAACGCGTCAACCGAGACCGCGCTCGTCGCGTCGAAGACCAGCCCTCGTCCCACGAGCGCGTCGCCGAAGCTCACCGACCCGCTGAGGTCGGGCCCGATCACGGGAAACAAGTCGTCCTCGCCCCGCCACCAACCGAGCACACCGGTCGTGTCGACCACGCATCCGGGGGTGACGTCGGCCGCCGCCCGCGGCGCGTCGAGTTGAGCGGAGACGGAGACGACCGATACCCCGATCAGGCCGATTGCAATCGCCCGGTTCGCCCGGTTCGCCCGGTTCGCCCGGTTCGCCCGGTTCGCCCGGTTCGCTCGGCGACCCGTCGTCCTCCGATCCCGCGAGACCCGCACGCTCATTCGTCCTCGCTCCTCCCGGCTACTGCCGACACGCCGAGGCGCGTGGCTCGACGACGCTCACCGCCACGTTGACAGCAACTTGACAACATCTTGGTTTCGGCGAACGGCTCGAACAAGCCAAGATTCGAGGAACGCTGAGTGAACGCCCGGCCATTCGAATTGGTCCCGGCGGGCTTGCGGTCCTGGCTCGGGGCTCTGGGTTGGCGCGCCCGGCGCAATTCATCGGAGTTCGTCCAGATGGCTGCCGTGCGGTCATTCGGCGTTCACCTCGGCGCAATCGGCTGCACCTACGGTTGGCCCGGGTCGCCAAGGCGATGGCCTCGGCGGTCACCACACTCTCGAGGGAACACACAATGATTCGTCTCACCGATGAGCCGACGGCGGACACCCTGCAATCGACCGACGAGGAGATGCGGGCGAATCTCGACGGACCGGCCACAGCATCGGCCGCGTCGGCTGTGGTTCCACCGGCGCTGGACTCCGCTGCTGTGCCAGATCGCCTTCGCTGGCGGTCCGTGGCATCGATGGAAACGCTCGCTGTGGCCGCCGTGGTCGGGATGTTGTTGCTCACGACGCGGTTCACCCCGGACTACACCCTGCAGACTGGTGACTGCGTGACGGTCAGCGCCGACCAGTCGCCGATCGAGGTCGCCTGTGCCGGCCACCACGATGCCGTCGTAGAGCGCCGCATTCCGTTCGACCGGTCGTGCCCTGCGGCCACCGTGCCGTACCGGGATCGCACCGGCAGAGTGTGCGTGGTGCCCGTGCCGGCACTTGGTGGTGCGATCTGGGCCGATTTCGTTTCGGCCGCCGAGAGCGATTCGGCCCAGATGTTGGGGGCGCCGTTGAGGTGAGCCCGGGCCAGAGCCAGGCGTCACTCGTGGATGATGACCGTGCCGCCCATCGGCATCGAGTTGGTGGCCCAGATCATGTCCATCGCAGCATTGCTCACCCGGATGCAACCGTGCGAGGCCGGGTAGTTGGGCACGCTGCGGTAGCCGTGCACCGCCACACCGCGGATGACGAAGCGCGGCCGGTAGAGCGTGCCGAGGGAGCCCTCGTAGGCCGGCTCGTCGCTCACCCGGTACACGCGGAACGTGCCCACCGGTGTGTAGGCCTTGTCGCTGATCTTCGCGCCGGTCTTCTGGTCGGTAGCCGTGTAGTCGTAGTTGCCGCCGGTGGAAACGTTGAGCACCCACACGGCTCGACCGCCACGGATGATGAAGGCCAGCTGCTTGCCCTTGTCGACCTCGAAGAGATCGCCTGAGGTGATGCCAGGGGACGGGCGGCACTGGATCCGGTTCAGTGCCACCGCCGTGGTCTCGTCGACGTTGCCGCTGGCGGCGATGCCCGACCACTTCTGGAACGCCATCACCGACTGCGACGTGGTGAGGCCGTAGCCGCCGTCGGCGCCACCGTTCCAGAATCCGAGATCGAGGAGGCGCTGCTGGGCCCGTGCCACGGTGTTCGAGCTCGACCCGATCACCACCGATGCGACCGGCCTGTTGGGGTAGCCGACACAACCGAACGGGGTTCCCGTGGCGTTGCTCGGGGGACCGAACGGAGCGGCAACGGGTGAGCCCAGGTAGAAACCGGACACGTCGGCCAGAAGATGGCCGCCGGACTGGGTGAAGACGTCGAACCCTCGCGCCGACACTGCCACGGTGGCGTGGTTCGGCAGCGTCTGCACAGCACGGACCACGTTGAGCGTGGAGGTGCTTCGCTGCTTGTCGGCCGGATTGGTGGTGCCGGCCGGGCCGAGGGTGACGTAGCCGCCGGCCAACGCGTCGGTGACGGTGAGGTTCATCACCAGCGCAGCGACATCGGGTCGGGCGATGGCCGGATTGGTGGAAGCGCCGACTTCGAGGTTCCAGGCCGGCAGCGGCATCTGCGCGGAGCCGAGTGGGCTCAGCGACGCCTCACGGGTGTCGAGGAAGCGGGTCGGCGAGGCCAGCGAGACGAAGAGGCCATCGGTCGACACCGGCGCCGCCGAGCCGGTCATCAACCCGACCAGGTCGACCACCAGGTGCCCGCCGGCCTGCGAGTAGACGTTGAAGTCGCCGTCGCCGTCGAGCGCCACGATCACCTGGTTCGCCACCACGTGCAGGGGATAGAGAGAGTTGAGGTTCGCCGCGTTCGGTGGAGTCGTGCCGGCCGGGAAGGCGGTCCAGTAGCCGGGGCCGTTGGCAATGGTGGTGACGTTCAGCACCGCTGCCGATGCTCCGCCGGCAGCGGGTACGCGCAGTTCTGTGACCGATGTGGGTTCCACCGGCAGGAAGTTGCGACTGTCGAAGATGCGGCTCGGCACGGCCAACGGTTGGAACCGACCCGAGGCCGTGGCCCCACTGGTCTCGTAGCTGCCGAGCATGTCGACGACCACGTGGCCGCCGCTCTGGCTGTACACGTCGACGGTGCCATCGGCCCCGATCGGAACGGTGACGAGGTTGGCCATCGCCAGCCCATCACCGAGGGCCGCCCAGCGCTCGTCGACGTTGAGGTTCGACGCCGTCGGCAGGTTGCCGCCATGCGGGAAGACGGTCCAGAACCCGATGCCGGCCGGGCCGGCGACGGTGACGTTGAGCACCACCGAACGCGTGGAAGCGGCTGATGGAAGTGGTGCGTCGCCGGCGACACGGATGTTGACGACACCTCCGGGAGCGACCGGCGCTGCCGCCTCACGCGTGTCGAGCAGTCGGGTCGGCGAGGGCAACGAGACGTAACGCGACGGTGGGCTGGTGGCGTCGCCCGGCGCGGCCTGCACCACGGAAACCGGCAGCCCGACCGGCAACCCGACCGGCAACCCGATTGGTACGGCGAGCGCGCCGGCTCCGAACAGGGCAGCAACGATGGCGATCGTTCTCATCCGCACCGGATCGATCCTACCGGTGGGCGAGCGAACGCGCAGCGCGGCGCCCGACCACCGCGACCTCCCCTCTTCGATCAGTTGCGGACCGGCTTGCGGATCCCGCGGAACTCCCAATCGCCGCCCAACGCCGTCGAGACGACCTCCTCGCTCTCGGTCGGCTGCGCCCCGCAGTCGGAACGGATCGGGGGTCGGCTGCGCCCCGCAGTCGGAACGGATCGGGGTGGGCCCCGTCACGATGGTGTTGGTGAGGGCTCCGAGGCCCTCCACCTCGACGGTGACGACGTCGCCGGGTTGCACCGGGCGGCTGAAGGCCGGTGTGCCGGAGAAGATCATGTCGCCGGGGAGCAGCGTGATGGTTCTGGCCAGGTCGGCGACGAGGTAGTGCATGTCCCACGTCATCTCACCGGTGTTGCCGTCTTGGCGGACCTCACCGTTCACGAGCGTGCGGATGCCCTTGTCGCGGAAGTCCCAGTCGGTCACCACCATCGGTCCGACCGGGCACAGCGTGTCGCTGCCCTTCACCCGCAGCATCGATCCGGAATCTGTGTCGCGGAAGTCATGAAGGCCGTAGTCGTTGCCGATGGTGTAGCCGTGGATGAAATCGCCGGCCTCTGCCGGGCTCACGTTGCGGCACGGCGCGCCGATGATGATCACGACTTCACCTTCGTAGTTCAGCCACTTGCAGCGGTCTGGACGCACCACCTGGCCGCGATGCGTGTTGAGCGACGAGGTCGGCTTGTGGAAGTAGGTGGGCGTCGGGGTGAGGTCGATCTGGAACTCCTTGACCCTGCTGATGTGGTTGAGGTGGACGCAGAGGATCTTCGAAGGCGTGCTGGGCGGAAGGTAGACCGCGTCGCGTTCGGCGATTCGCCGACCGTCGTCTTGGTTGGCCTGGCGGTGACACAGCATCGGCGAGCGCCGCTCGCGTTCATACCGCTCATCGCGAAGAGTGCCACGCGGCGCCATCGCCGACCCCAGGAACCAGAGGTCCACCTCCGCGCCGCCCTCGAGTGGCTGTGCCGTGCGCAAGATGAGAGCCCGGACGGCGGTGTGAGCTACGGCTACAGCGCTCGCGGTGGCTGGAAAGATCCGTACCGCGAGACCTCCGGGTACATCCTCACCACGATGTACCGGGCGGCCGACGCGCTCGGCGACCCGACGCTGGCCGACCGCGCCCTGCGTATCGCGCACTGGCTGGTCGACGTGCAGAATGCCGACGGTTCGTTCGCCAATCCCAACTACGGCGACGAGGGCATCGTCTTCGACACCGGCCAGGTCCTGTTCGGTCTGGTGCGCGCCCACGAGCGGTCTGCCGACGCACGCTTCCTCGACGCGGCCACGCGTGCAGGGCGATGGCTGGTCGATGTCGCCGACGATGATGGGCGGTGGACCACCCACGAGCATCTCGACACGCCACACGCCTACAACACCCGCACCGCCTGGGCACTGCTGGCGCTCGACCGGATGCTGTCCGACCGGGCGCTCGCCGACCGCGACCACCGGCGGGTCGCCCGCGCCAACCTCGACTGGGCAGTGGAGTGCCAGCAGGCCAGCGGCTTCTTCACCAACGCCGCCTTCGTCGCCGGTGAGCACCCGTACACGCACAACATCTCCTACACCACGTGCGGGCTGCAGGAATCCGGCTGGATCCTCGGCGACGACCGTTACGTCACGGCGGCGCGGCGATGTGCCGACGCCGCGCTCGCCCTCCTTCGCGATGATGGGTTCCTCCCCGGTCAGATCACCTCCGCCGGCCGCCCGGCGGCGCGGTACGCGTGCCTCACCGGCATCTGCCAGTTCGCGATCGTGTGGGCGAAGTGGTTCGACGTCACCGGCGATGCGAAGTATCAAGCGGCGTCGCGCCGCGCCCTCGGCTTCGTGATGAGCCGACAGGATCTCACCTCGGCGAACCTGGGCGCGCGTGGCGCCATCGCCGGATCGTCCCCAATCTGGGGACGGTACGCGCCGCTCAGCTACCCGAACTGGGCGACGAAGTTCTTCGTCGATGCCGCACTGCTGCAACGTGGGTGGAACTGAGATGAACCCGCACCGGGTTCGGCTGTTGAACAGCGACTTCGATCCGCTCACCCTCGACGAAACTGTCGACCAGGTGTTCGAGGTGGTCGACGGGCCCGGCCGCGGTTGGCTCTGCACGGTCAACGTCGCCATCTTGATGATGATGCGTAGCGATCCGCAACTGCAGCGATTCGTCGACCGCGCGGCCTGCACGGTGGCCGACGGCCAGCCGATCGTCTGGCTGTCGCGGGCCTTGCGCACGCCGTTGCCGGCACGCGTCGCCGGCATCGATCTCGTCGAGCGGGTCTGTGCGCGGGCCGCCGCGGCCGATGTCGGGGTCCATCTGCTGGGTGCTTCGCGCGCTGTGGTCGACGAAGTCACCAACCGGATCCATTCGGCGCATCCCGGCGTTCGGCTCTCCTTCGACGATGGCTACTTCGATCCCACAGAGGCGGCCGATCGTGCCGCGCGAGTGGCGGCGAGCGGCGCCCGGATCCTCGTCGTCGGTATGGGAGTTCCCCGGCAGGAGCGCTTCATCGAGGACCATTGGGAGGCGATGGGCGTCGACGTGGCGATCGGCGTCGGCGGAAGTTTCGACGTGCTCGCCGGCCTCCGCACCCGCGCCCCGGACTGGATGCAGCGAAGCGGGCTCGAATGGGTGCATCGCCTGCGCGAGGAACCGCGTCGACTGTTCTCACGGTACTTCTCGACCGGGTTCCGCTTCCTGCTGCTGGGTGGCCGTGCCATCCTGCTCCCCCGATACCGTCGACGCTGAGATGGATCTCTCACGACCACTGAAGCTCTCGTTCGTCCTCGGCACCCGCCCCGAGGCGATCAAGCTCGCCCCGATCATCCTCGCCGCACGCGATCGACCCGCGCAGTTCGAGGTCGAGGTCATCAGCAGCGGCCAACACAGGGAGATGCTCGATCAGATGTTGCGGTGGTTCGACATCGACACCACCGTCGATCTCAACCTGATGCGTGCCGACCAGACCATCACCCACATCACTACCGCAGCCATCGAGGGAGTCGGGAACCACCTCGCGCGGAGCCGACCCGACTGGGTGCTCGTGCAGGGCGACACCACCACCACCTTCGCCGGCGCACTCGCCGCGTTCTACCACCGGATCCCCGTTGCCCACGTGGAGGCCGGTCTGCGCACCGGCGACATC
Source organism: Acidimicrobiaceae bacterium (assembly GCA_006515795.1). GTDB lineage: Bacteria > Actinomycetota > Acidimicrobiia > Acidimicrobiales > Ilumatobacteraceae > VFMC01. The sequence goes on from VFMC01000220.1 coordinate 7,142, forward strand.
TACTCGCCGTATCCGGAGGAGATGAACCGACTGCTCACGACGCGGCTCGCCTCGCTGCAC
>VFMC01000674.1 GCA_006515795.1 Acidimicrobiaceae bacterium
CGATCCACACGTAGTCGCCGTCCTCGATCCCGATCTCGCGCGCGTCGGCCGGGTTGATGTCGACGTAGCCCTCGGTGACCCACGGCGTGCGCCGGTCGTGACGGTAGATGTCGCCGAACGGACCGTGCAGGACGGCGACCATGTCGACGTCGATCGGCGTCGTGTGCACGCCGTGCCGGTACTTCGGCGTGTGGAAGATGAACTTGTAGCCCTCCTGCGCCATCAGCGGGTGCTGCGTGCGGCCGACCTCGGTCCACGGCTTGACGACGTTGCGTGCCTCGCGCTTGCCGACGCTCACGTCGGACGGATCCTGCCCGTACACCTCCGGCCCGTCGGGGCGGATCGCCGGGTGCGGCTCGGCGACGATCACGTTCGGCTCGTAGAACGTCGAGTCGATCGGCTCGCGGTGCACCGGCAGGTTCTCGCCCGCGGCGAGGTACGACTCGAGGCGGCCCGACTTCGTGTACCAGGGGCGCGACTCCTGCGTCTGCTCCCAGCCGCCGCACCGGGGCGTGGTGCGGTTGAGCATGATCGTCGGCGTCCCTTCGCCCGCCGTCGCCTCGATCTGCGCGAACTGGTAGCCCTTCGTCGCCGACGACGCATTCAGGATGCGCTGCAGGTACGGCCGCACGTCGCCGTCGCGGACGAACTTGAAGACGTCGCGGAAGCGCGCGTCGCCGGTCAGCTCGGCGAGCTTCTCGGTCACGAGCTGCGCGACCTCGATGTCGCCGTGCGTGTCGTGCACGCGCTCGATCGGGCTCGTCGGGAAGACGTGCAGGAACGAGTTCGTGCACGACGCGGTCATGTCCGGGTGCCGGAGCTCGGCCCACGAGTCGACCGGGAAGACGACGTCCGCGTACTCGCACGAGGTGGACCACCACCACTCGTTGACGCACACGAGGTCCATCTTCGGCAGGACGTTGTTGACGACGTTGTAGTGCCACTTGACGTTGCCGAGGATGGAGTTCGCGTTGGAGAACCACATCGTCTTCGTCGGCGTCGGCATGTGCGTGCGGCCGGTGAGCATCCGGTCGCCCGCACGGAGCGGCTTGTCCTCGTGGTTGTAGTAGTGCGCGCTCTCGGCGACCCAGTACTGCTTGACGCGCGCGGGCGTCGCCGGGTCGAGGTTCAGGTCGAACGGGTTCTCGTTGATGTACTGCGGGATCCCGTTGAAGAGCGCGACGCGGTAGTTGCCGGCGTACGAGCCGATGTTGCCGCCGATGTGGCCGACGTTGTCGGTGAGCGCGGCGACGAGGAAGAGCGCGCGGTCCTTGAGGTCGTTGTTGAAGAACTGGTTCGGGCCCATGCCGACCGCGAACAGCGTCTGCCGCTTGTTGGCCGCGATGTCGCGCGCGAGCTGCTCGACCGCGGCGGCGGGCGCCCACGTGATCGCCTCCGTCTGCGCGGGC
>VFMC01000675.1 GCA_006515795.1 Acidimicrobiaceae bacterium
TGATCCTGCTGACGGACGGCGTCGAGACCTGCAACCCCATCACGACGTCGCCCGACTACCCGGTCAACGTCGCCGACCGGCTCTTCCGGACCAACCGCATCCCCGTGCACGTCATCGGCCTCGCGATCTCGAGCAGCCGCGCGCTCCTCAACCAGATCGCGACCGCGGGCGGCACGGACGCAGGCGCGCCCGGCGGCGACACCGCGTTCTTCGCCGACGATCCCGTCACGCTCGCGGACGGCCTCGCCGACATCGTGCGCGACTCGCTCCTCATCGAGGTGTGCAACGCGCTCGACGACGACTGCGACACGCTGATCGACGAAGGCATCGTCAAGTTCTGTAACCGCCCCGCGGGCACGCCGACGGCGACGCTCTGCACCGATCCCGGCGAGACCGTGTGCGACGGCATGGACGACAACTGCAACGGCCTCACCGACGAGGGCCTGCTCAACGCGTGCGGCGTCTGCGGCGTCGTGCCGACCGAGGTGTGCGACGGGCTCGACAACGACTGCGACGGCGCGATCGACGACGGCGGCGTCTGCATGATGTGCCGGCCGGAGAGCGAGATCTGCGACGGCGTCGACAACGACTGCGACATGGCGATCGACGAGATGCTCTCGCGCGCGTGCGGCGTCACGCTCGGCGAGTGCCGCGCGGGCACGCAGACGTGCACCGCCGGCCGCTGGGGCATGTGCAGCGACACCGGTCCGTCGATGGAGATCTGCGACGGGCTCGACAACGACTGCGACGGCATCGCCGACAACCTCACGCGGCCGTGCGGCACCGACGTCGGCGAGTGCGCGATGGGCACCGAGCGCTGCCTCGGCGCCGGCCCGACGTGGGCGGGCGTCTGCGACGGATCCGTCGGACCGCGCACGGAGGTGTGCGACGGGCTCGACAACGACTGCGACGGACGCACCGACGAGTCGGTCGCGGGCGTCGGCACGCCGTGCGGGACGAGCGAGGGCGAGTGCATGCCGGGCGTGACCGCGTGCGTCGCCGGCCGGA
>VFMC01000221.1:0-2226 GCA_006515795.1 Acidimicrobiaceae bacterium
CGTACCGTTTCGTGACGGCGTGGCCGAGCATCGTGCCGACTGTGCGGTTCACGTTGCGGATCGGCAGTTCGATCTCCACCCGCTCACCCCGGTCGAGCGCCACCGCCGAGCGCTCGATCAACAACCGATCGAGCGCCTCGTCGAGACCGTGCTGCTGGCCTGTGCTGTTGAGCAGCGTCTGACCATAAGGGTTTTGGGGCACCGCGAGGATCGGCGAGATGTCGAGCCCCTTGGCCTTCCAATGGGTTATCGCCTTCTTGGTGTCGAGCAGTTCGACGTGGCCGATCATCTCGGCGAGCGTCCGGAAGCCGAGCCTGGCCATCCACTCGCGAACCTCCTCGGCGATGAACTCCATGAAGTTGACGACGAACTCGGGCTTGCCGCTGAACCTCGCCCGCAGCTCCGGGTTCTGCGTGGCGACACCGACGGGGCACGTGTCGAGATGGCAGACCCGCATCATGACGCAGCCGCTGACGACGAGCGGCGCCGTGGCGAACCCGAACTCCTCGGCACCTAGTAGCGCGGCGATCACCACGTCGCGCCCGGTCTTCATCTGGCCGTCGGCCTGCACCACGATCCGGTCGCGGAGGCCGTTCAGCAACAGTGTCTGCTGCGCCTCGGCGAGACCGAGCTCCCACGGTGCGCCGGCATGTTTGAGCGATGTGAGCGGCGACGCGCCCGTGCCACCGTCGTGTCCACTGATCAGCACGACGTCGGCCTTGGCCTTGCTCACACCGGCAGCCACCGTGCCAACACCAACCTCGGCCACCAGCTTCACGTGCACGCGCGCTGCCGGGTTCGAGTTCTTCAGGTCGTGGATGAGTTGCTTCAGGTCTTCGATCGAATAGATGTCGTGGTGCGGCGGCGGGCTGATCAGGCCGACGCCGGGGGTGGAATGGCGCACCCGCGCGATGGTCTTGTCCACCTTGTGGCCGGGCAGTTGGCCACCCTCGCCGGGCTTGGCGCCCTGGGCCATCTTGATCTGGATTCTTGATCTGCAGGTCGTCGGCGTTCACGAGGTACTCGCTGGTCACGCCGAAGCGGCCGCTCGCCACCTGCTTGATCGCGCTGCGTCGCGCCGGGTCGTAGAGCCGGTCACTGTCTTCTCCACCTTCCCCCGTGTTGCTCTTCGCACCGATCGAGTTCATCGCGATGGCCAACGTCTCGTGGGCTTCGGCGCTGATCGAGCCGTACGACATCGCGCCGGTCGAGAACCGCTTGACGATCTCGCTGACCGGCTCGACCTCGTGGATGTCGACGGGGTTGCGGTCCGCGAGCCGGAAGTCGAACAAGCCCCGCAACGTGGCCAGCCGCTTCGACTGGTCGTCGACGAGCCCGGTGTACTCCTTGAAGATGTCGTAGCGCTTGGCGCGCGTGGCGTGCTGCAGCTTGAACACCGTCTCGGGGTTGAAGAGGTGCACCTCGCCCTCGCGCCGCCACTGGTACTCACCGCCGAGCTCGAGCTTGCGATGTGCTCGTTCGGTGGGGCGTGACGGGTGCGCGGTCGCGTGCCGCTGCGCCACCTCCTTGGCGATCTCATCAAGGCCGATGCCGCCGAGACGGCTGACGGTGCCGGTGAAGTACTCGTCGACGAGGTCGCTGCCGAGGCCGATGGCTTCGAAGATCTGGGCGCCGGTGTAGCTGGCAACAGTCGACACGCCCATCTTGCTCATCACCTTGAGCACGCCCTTGCCGGCTGCCTTGATGTAGTTCTTGACGGCCTCGTGCGGATCCATCCCGCCGAGGCTCTTGACGGCCTCGTGCGGATCCATCCCGCCGAGGCCGTTGAGGTCTTCGGCCACCATGTCTTCGATGCTCTCGAAGGCGAGGTACGGGTTGATTGCCCCGGCGCCGTAGCCGATCAGCAACGCCATGTGATGAACTTCGCGGGCATCGCCGCACTCCACGATGAGGCCCACCTTCGTGCGCTTCTTCTCGCGGATCAGATGATGATGCACGGCCGCGGTGAGGAGCAACGAAGGGATCGGGGCGTACACCTCGTCGCTGTTGCGGTCGCTCAGCACCACGACCCTGGCGCCGTCGTCGATGGCCTTGCTCACCTGCGAGCGGATCGCGTCGAGCGCACGCTGCATGGCCAACCCACCGCCGGCCACGCGGTACAGCCCGCTCACTTCCACCGCGGCGAGCTCGGGGTACCCGCCAAGCTCACCCGGGCCGGCGTCGTTGATGTGGATGATCTTGGCGAGCTCGTCGTTGTCGATGATC
>VFMC01000221.1:2248-10529 GCA_006515795.1 Acidimicrobiaceae bacterium
CTTGGCGAGCTCGTCGTTGTCGATGATCGGGAACGGGAGCGACAGCTGCATGCAGCTCTCGGGGCCGGGAGCGAGCAGGTTGGCCTCGGGCCCGACCGCCGAGCTGACGGCCGTGACCACCTCCTCACGGATCGCGTCGAGCGGCGGGTTCGTCACCTGGGCGAACAACTGTTGGAAGTAGTCGAACAGCAACCGCGACCGCTCGCTGAGGATGGCGATCGGCGTGTCGGTGCCCATCGAGCCGAGCGGCTCGAGACCGTTGCGCGCCATCGGCCCGATGATCAGCTTCAGCTCCTCGTGGCTGTAGCCGAACATCTGCTGGCGGCGGAGCACGCTCACGTGACTGAACACGATGTGCTCACGGTCGGGCAGCTCGCCGAGCTCGGTCATCCCGTCGGCGAGCCACTGCCCGTACGGGTGCTCGGCGGCGAGGGTGCGCTTGATCTCGTCGTCGTCGACGATGCGTCCCTGCGCGGTGTCGATCAGGAACATGCGGCCCGGCTGCAGGCGGCCCTTGCGGACGATCTTGGCCGGATCGAGGTCGATCACGCCCACCTCGCTCGCCATCACGACGAGGTCGTCGTCGGTGACCCAGTACCTGCTCGGGCGCAGGCCATTGCGGTCGAGCACCGCGCCGATCACGGTGCCATCGGTGAAGGCCACGCTGGCCGGACCATCCCAGGGCTCCATCAGCGAGGCGTGGAACCGGTAGAACGCGCGCTTGCCGGCGTCCATCGTGTCGTGGTTCTCCCAGGCCTCCGGGATCATCATCAGCATCGCGTGGGCCAGGCTGCGCCCACCCAAGTGCAAGAGCTCGAGCACCTCGTCGAAGGTGGCCGAGTCGCTGCCACCCGGTGTGCAGATCGGGAAGGCCCGCTCCAACCCGGGCAGCAAGTCGCTGTGCAGCATCGCCTCACGGGTGCGCATCCAGTTGCGGTTCCCCTGCACGGTGTTGATCTCGCCGTTGTGGGCGATGTAGCGATACGGGTGGGCCAGAGGCCAGCTGGGGAAGGTGTTGGTGCTGAACCGGCTGTGCACCAGTGCGAGCGCGCTCTCCAGCCGCTCGTCGGCGAGGTCGGGGAAGAACTCGGCCAGCTGAGGCGTGGTGAACATGCCCTTGTAGACCAGCGTGCGGCTGCTGAGGGAAGGGAAGAACGTGCTCTGCTCGGGTGGCAGATCGTGCTCGATCCGCTTGCGGACGACGAACACCTTGCGATCGAGGTCGATCCCGGCAGAGCCCGAGGGGTCGGCCACGAACAGCTGCTTGAAGCCGGGCATCACGGCTCGGGAGCTCTTGCCGAGGCATTCGGGCTGGACCGGCAGCTGCCGCCACCCCAGCACCACCAGGCCCTCGTCGGTGACGATCGACTCGATCGATGCCTGAGCCTTCTCGGCATCTCCGTGATCCGCCGGCAGGAAGGCCAGCCCGACGGCATAGGCGCCGGCGACGGGCAGCTCGAAGCCTGCGACCTGGCGCATGAACCGGTCGGGTACCTGGATCAAGATGCCGGCGCCGTCGCCGCTGTCGGTCTCGGCGCCGGTCGCGCCGCGGTGCTCCATGTTGCACAACGCACCGATGCCGAGCGACACGATCTCGCGACTCGCCACGCCACGAACGTTGGCCACGAACGAAACGCCGCAGGCATCGTGTTCGAATCGCGAGTCGTAGAGACCCGACGGCGAGGGAAGGTCGGAACGCATGTTGTCTGCTCCACAGAAGTCGGTGTTACGGCTGGAGTGGCGCACGAGGCAACGCTGGCTCGGACGGTGACGTCGATGCTACCTGGTTCCCGACGCCCGGGTCCTACGCGTCGCGATAGTTGGCAGCCCGCTTCTCGAAGTTCGCCATGACGGCTTCGACCTGATTGGGCCGTCCGACCAGCGAGCCGATCACTCGACGCTCCTCGGCGAACTGAGCTGCCGCCCGCTCGTGCAACAGTCCGTTGATCAGAGCCTTCGCGCCGCGCACCGCATCGGGGCTGCGATCGGCGATCTCTCTGGCCATCGCCATCGCATCGACGTGCGGGGTCTCCGACAGACGGGTCGCCAGCCCGATCGTTTGGGCTTCACGGCCATCGAACACGCGGGCGGTGAAGGTGAGCTCTTTGGCCACGTCGGCACGCACGAGTTGCGAGAGCATCAGGGTGCCGGTCATGTCGGGCACGAGGCCCCAGTGCACCTCGCGCACGCTGAGCTGAGTGTCGGGGTGCACGATGCGGATGTCGGCGCCGAGCGCGATCTGGATGCCCCCACCGAGCGCATGCCCGTGCACGGCGGCGATGACGGGCACCGGCACCTCCTGCCACACCCAGCACACCTGCTGGCCGAGATGCGTGATCCGGCCCTGCTGCAACGAACCCGGATTGCCTTCGTCGTCGGCGGTACCGGCGCCGGCCTGCCGGCCGCCGGCACCGGCCATCGTCTGGAAGCTCGCGAAGTCGAGACCGGCACAGAACGACGAACCCTCCCCACTGAGCACCACGGCGCGGACCCCAGGCTCGGTCTTCAGGCGCTCACCAGCGTCGGCCAGAGCTGTGAACATCTTCCCGTCGAGCGCATTGCGCTTGTCGGGGCGCGCCATGCGCACATCAGCGACACCGTGGGAGATGGAGATGTGGACGCGGTCGGATTCGCTCATCGGCGAAGTCTGTCAGGTCAGTTCTTGATCGCCTGCAGCGTGTAGGTGGCGGCTAGGCGCTCGGGTTGGTCGCGTAGCGTCCACTCGCCCAACTCGTCTTCGATCATCGCGTCGCCGGCGACGTTCCACGGAACCGACCGATGCTCTGTGAACTCCGTGAGCGACATGCCTGCGTCGATGACCGCCGTGATGATCTCGCCGAGGCCGTGGTTGAAGTGGATGATGTCGGGGGACGAGACGCTGCCCTCGTGTTCCACGTAGGTGCTCGGCTCGCTGAAACGCGTTCCCCCGGCTACCTCGAAGTAGGGGTGCTCGATCACCAACAGGCCGTCCGGGCGCGGGTCGCACAACGCCCAGACCACCGGGTGTCCCTCGCGGATGAACAGGCGGCCACCGGGCTTCAACAAGCCCGCCACCACCTCTGCCCACCGCCGGACGTCGGGCAACCAGCACAACGCCCCGATACCGGTGTACACGAGATCGAAGCGCCCGGTTCCGAGGGCGTCGACCGCCCCGTAGGCATCGCTCTCGACGTAGTCGATGTCGGCGCCGCAATCGGCCGCGAGCCGCCGGGCCACGTCGAGCGCCGCCGCCGAGAAGTCGAGCCCGGTCATCGTCGCCCCGAGCCTCGCCAACGAGAGCGTGTCTGTGCCGATGTGACACTGCAGGTGGAGGCCGCGCAGACCATCGACGCTCCCGAGCCGGGGCTCATCGAAACGGACGACACCTGATAGGAACCCGGGCTCGTCGCGGAACCGTTCGAGGTCGTAGCCGTGCTCGTGGATCGGCACCCGGCTGTTCCAGTTGGCGAGGTTGATCTGTCGGTAGTCGTCCGTCGGATCCATGCATCAAGCATCGCACCGCTCGGCCACCACCCCAACTTTGTCGGTCTCGACAGGTTCAGCCGGTCGAGACCGACGCAGATCGGGTTGGGACCGGTCAGTCGTCGGCGCCGACGACCGTCGGTGGTTCGCTTGCAGGTGGCTCGCGCAGCTCGATGTCCATCTCGCGGAGCACGACCGCGATCCGTCGCCGTAGCTCGCGGGCGACCTTCCACTGCTGCGCGGGAAGCGTGCGGCCGACCATCCGGAGCTGCACCGTGCTGGTGCCCAGATCGTCGAGGCCCGCCACCCGTGGGCCGTCGATCAGCAGCGGCGTCCACTTCGGGTCGGCCGCGAGCGCAGCGCCTACCTGATCGAGACGCGCCGCAACCGGTTCGAGATCGACGTCGCGATCGAGGGGGACGATGACGATCATCCGCGCCCAGTCGCGCGAGGCGTTCACGGTCTGGCGGAGCTCGCCGTTGGCAACCGTGACGAGGTCGCCATCCAAGGTGCGCAGCTTGGTGACGCGAAGCGTCACTTCTTCGACGAGACCCTCCACCCAGCCCACCATCGTCATCGGGCCCACGCGCACGAGGTCGCCGACACCGAACTGGCGCTCGGACAGGATGAAGATGCCGGCGAGCACGTCCATCTCGATCAGCACCCAGATGATCGAGACGAACACGATCGAGAAGTTGACCGCCCATCTGACGGCGCCCACCAACGCCTGCCGATGGGCGCCCAGGGTCGCCGTGCCGCGCTCGGCGCCGGCCTGCTCGCGCCGCTCCGCGTCGAGCCGCCGTGTCTGGCGTCGAGCGACGAAGGCGACGACCTGGGTCGCCAGCCCGGCGACGACGACGATCGCGACGATCTTCAGGCCGGCGGTGGACGACCAGTCCGTGAACCGCGTCCAGCGCGACGCCACCGTTTCGTCAACCGATATCGGACCCAATCTGATCACGCGTCGAATTGTGGCAGACGGCATGCACAATTGGCGCCCAGCGGGCGCCCAGCGGGCTCAGTCCACGAGCCGCAGCCCGGCGGGCAACGTGCTCGGCTCGGCGATGGGGAACTCGACCACGAACTCCGTTCGGTTGGCGGGGAAGACGTGCTCGCTCATCAGCACCGGTCGCCCATGGGTGTCGGTGGTGATGCGCTCGCAGCGCAACACGGGGCTCGATGGCGGCACGCCGAGCAGCGCCGCGTCGGCGACTCCCACCGCATCGGCGCCGATGGTCTGCGTGGCGCCACGCAACGTGACACCCAGCAACTCGTAGAACGGCCTCCGCTCGACCTCGCTGCGGCTCAAGTGCTGTCCGAGCTCGGCCGGGCACCAAACCGTGACGACGGCGAACGGCTCGCCGTTGGCCAAGTTGAGCCGCTTCACGCGCAGCACGTGATCCGTGCCGAGCACGGCTGCCACCCTGGCCGGAGCCGTGCGAAACGCAAACTCGAGCACGCGTCGCTCCGGGTTCAAGCCGCGCCGTTCCAGCTGCCCCTCGATCGTGCCGAGCTCGTCGATGCGCTGACGCAACGGCTCGCCGGCCACGTACCAGCCGAAGCCCTGGCGCGCATCGACGAGGCCCTCCTCGCGGAGGATCTCGAGTGCGCGCCTGATCGTGACGCGGCTGACACCGAACTCGGCGGAGAGCTCGCTCTCGCTCGGCAGCACCCGACCGGCCCCGACCGAACCGAATCGATCGCGCAGCTCCTCGGCGATCTGCTGGTACCGGATCGTCCTCATCGCAGACCACCGGTCTGCCACTGTGCGGACCCGGGGGAACGAGGATCCTCGTGCTCGAAGAGATGAGCTACCACCCCGTGCGTCGCCACCGGTGCGTCGAGCAGTTGCCAGAGGGCTTCGGCCTCGATCGCCTCACACAGCCGACGGTCGGCGTCGGGGTCGACCGGGCCGAGCACGACCATCGACCCTCCACGACCGCCCGCCCCGTTCACCTTCCATCCCCGCGCCCGGTGCTTCCTTGCGATCTGCTCGAGCAGATGCGCATCGTCTGAGATGAGATCGCGGTGCAGCCGGGTGAGCGCCGCGTGGTTGCTGATCAGCGCAGCGCCGTAGGCCTCGAGGTCGCCTACCTTCAGAGCTACGGCGGCAAGGTGTGCTGCGTCGCGGATTCGGTCGAGCGCCAGCATCGAGGCATCGGACATCACGGTGGCCATCACCATCGAGTGGAGCGCCGAGGAGTCGTGCGAGCGCCCGAAGTACACCGCGCGACGGACCTCCGGGAAGTTGACCGCCAAGCGGTTGATCCCGCCGAACGACGAGGCCCAGTGATCTTGCACCCCCGACTCCCTACCCGACGACAGTTCGCAGCCGTGCGCCACCCTGGCAACATGAACGCGCGACTGCCGCTCACCGCGGGCGGCCCGCAGCGCAGCAACCAACGCCACCATCACTGCGGCCGAGCCGCCGAGCCCGGCTCCGGGGACGACACCGTCGCCGATCATGATCCGGGCCTCACCGCTTGGCGGAAGCGCAGAGATCGCCGACTCGATCATCGGGTGATGTCCCGGCGGGGCCGAGGGATCCATCGTGTAGGTCGACCCGTCGATCCCGGTGGTGACGAGCACACTTGCCTCGGCCTGCGGATCGAGGTCGATGCGCACCTCGACTCGGCGCTCGATCGCCACGCTGCACACCAGTCCGTACTCGGCGAACCAGGTGTCGGTCCACCCGCCGACGTCGGCCGTCCTGACTGGCGAGGACGCGAGCACCGAGAACGACCGTTCGGGGATCGAAGCCGACATCATCAGCCGTCGATCAGTTCGAGGCGGTTGCCGAACACGTCATCGAGGTGGCAGCGCAGCGATCCCGGGATCTCGTCGCTCCAACGCACGTCCAGGCCGGCGCGCTCCACGAAGGCGCGAAGACCGCGCACGACCAGTGCCGGGTGTGCCTTGCGTGCCGGACGAAAGTCGTGCTCGGCGCCGAGATGCAGCTTGACGCCTGCCGCTTCGAACCAGCAGCCACCTCGGACCGCGAGCGCCACCGGCTTGGCGACCTCGGTCATGCCCAAGGTCTCGCAGTAGAAGCGGCGCGCCGCGTGCTCTCCACCGACCGGCATGGCCAGTTGCACGTGGTCGATCGCCAGCAGGGCGGGCGGTGTGCTCGGGGGAAGGTCGTTGTTGCGTTCGCGCACTTGTATTAGAGTTGTCTACATCTGCCCGCAGTGCAAGTACCAGTTGTTGCCCGACCCGACTGCTCCGCAGTCATGGAGGATCTCCCGATGACCGTCACCGCAGGAACGCCACGCAGCCTCGTAGACGGTGCCTACGCCGCACTCGATGCTCGCGTTGCCGCCGGACGCGAGCGGTTCGGTCGTCCGCTCACCCTCACCGAGAAGATCCTCCTCAACCACCTCGCCGACCCGACAGGCCCGATCGAGCGCGGTGGGACGTACAACGACTTCCATCCCGACCGGGTCGCGATGCAAGACGCGACGGCGCAGATGGCTCTGCTGCAGTTCATGACCGCCGGCCTGGCGACCACTGCGGTGCCGTCCACGGTGCACTGCGACCACCTCATCTCGGCAAAGGTCGGGGCACGCATCGATCTCGGCGTCGCCATCGACATCAACCGCGAGGTGTACGACTTCCTCCGCTCGGTGAGCGCCAAGTACGGAATCGGGTTCTGGGGGCCTGGCAGCGGCATCATCCACCAGGTCGTCCTCGAGAACTACGCGTTCCCGGGCGGCATGATGATCGGCACCGACAGCCACACGCCCAACGCCGGCGGTCTCGGCATGGTGGCCATCGGAGTTGGTGGCGCCGGATGCGGTCGACGTGATGACCGGCTTCCCCTTCAACGTCCGCTGGCCGAGGGTCATCGGCGTCAAGCTCACCGGCACCCTGAGTGGCTGGTCCTCACCGAAGGACGTCATCCTCGAAGTGGCTCGCGTCCTCACCGTCGAGGGCGGTACCGGCGCAGTTGTCGAGTACTTCGGCCCCGGCGCCGATTCCATCTCAGCCACCGGCAAGGCGACGATCTGCAACATGGGCGCCGAGATCGGCGCCACCTGCAGCGTGTTCGGCTACGACCACAACATGGCGATGTACCTGAAGGCCACCGGCCGCGAGGCCATCGCCGACGCCGCCGCGCAGGTGGCAGCCAACCTGCGACCCGACGATGGCGCTGCCTACGATCAGCTCGTCGAGATCGACCTCGACCAGTTGAAGCCGCTCATCAACGGGCCGCACTCCCCCGATCGTGCCAACCGGGTCGGCGCCGCGGTCGGCGCCGAGGCTCGCGCCAACGACTGGCCGCTCGAGATCTCCGCTGCCCTCGTGGGCAGTTGCACCAACAGCTCGTACGAGGACATCACCCGTGCCGCCTCGATCGCCCGCCAGGCCGCCGCCAGCGGGCTGAGAGCGAAGACCGAACTGCTGGTCACCCCCGGCTCCGAACAGACCCGGGCCACGATCGAACGCGACGGCCTCATCGCCGATCTCGAGGCGATCGGCGCCACGGTGCTGGCGAACGCCTGTGGCCCGTGCATCGGGCAATGGGATCGCCCGGCCAGCATCACCGGTCGGCCCAACACGATCGTCAACTCGTTCAATCGCAACTTCCCGAAGCGCAACGACGGTTCCGCCAACACGCTCAGCTTCGTAACCTCACCCGACACCGTCATCGCCCTGGCCCTTGCCGGACGGCTCGACTTCGATCCCACGACCGACACGATCACCGCGCCGGACGGCACCGAGGTGCGTCTCGAAGCTCCGGTGGGCGAGGTGCTGCCCGCTCGGGGCTACGACAGCGGCGCGAACACCTTCACAGCACCACCGGCCGATGGATCGGCTG
>VFMC01000221.1:10593-11332 GCA_006515795.1 Acidimicrobiaceae bacterium
TACGTCGCCCTGCCGGTGCTGATGAAGGCCAAGGGCAAGTGCACCACCGACCACATCTCGGCGGCCGGCAAGTGGCTCACCTACCGCGGTCACCTCGAGAACATCTCCGGCAACCTATTCCTGGGCGCCGTCAACGCGTTCAACGATGCCGTCGGCGAGGGCACCGATCTCCGCGACGGCAGCGTCGACACCTACCCGAACCTGGCCAAGAAGTACGGCGAGGCGGGAGTCCGATGGTGTGCGGTCGGCGACCGCAACTACGGCGAGGGTTCGTCGCGCGAACACGCGGCGATGGAACCGCGGTTCCGTGGTGGTGTCGTCATCCTCGCCCGAAGCTTCGCCCGCATTCACGAGACCAACCTGAAGAAGCAGGGCATGGTGCCGCTCACCTTCGCCGACCCGGCCACCTACGACCTCATCGAGGAGCACGATCGCATCAGCGTCGTCGCCCTGCCACCACGGCCCGGCCACAACGTGCGCTGCCAGATCGTGAAGCCCGACGGCACGACGGTTCCTTTCGAGGGCTTGCACACCTTCAGCGACGAACAGGTCGAGTGGTTCAAGGCAGGTTCGGCCCTCAACGTCGTGCGCCGCAAGGTCGCCGCAGGCAAGAGCTAGAGGGTCGCGGATGCTCGAGCGCACACCGCTGCCACACGTGTCGGCCACGGCCGACGAGCTCATCACGCTGACCGGGTTCCTCGACTACTACCGCGCCGTGTTCATCCGCAAGGTCGAAGGA
>VFMC01000676.1 GCA_006515795.1 Acidimicrobiaceae bacterium
ATATGACCACGCCCCGCGCATGGCCAAATGAGATGTGAAGATCGCCGATCTGGAGGGACGGTTGGGCGATTCCGGTCGAACCAGGAGACGTCAGGCGGCGCCGTTCTCGAGGGGCAATCCGGTGGAGCAGCCGAGCGTCCCGGCCGCCGGCCCGGCAAGGCGCATGGCCGCCACGGTCATCGTGATGTCCCGCCCGACACCCACCGCAGAGTCGACGCGTTGCCTCCGTAGATGGGTTCGTGTTGTGGTGTTGGGATCGAGGAGATCGACATCGCCGACCAGCACCCGACCGATCTCGCCGCGCCTCCCGGAGAATGCCCGAACCCGTGACCGTGGCCACGGGTCTCGCCTCAGTCGAACGATGGGCGCGACCGGAGCGAGCGCTTCAGCTCGGCCATGCCGCTGGTGGTGGCGATGAGTTCGATCGCGTCCCAGAGCCGAACCGCTTCCTCGCCTCGCGGGATCGACGCGATCACGGGACCGAAGAAACTGTTCTCGTCGCTCTGACCAGGGTGGAAGGTGAGGATCGGCGTGCCGACTCCCTTGCCGGTGCGCTGCAGCGCGAGCGCCGTGTCGGCGCGAATGTGGGCATCGTGCGACTCGTCGGCACAGTGGTCGGCGAGTGCGGGATCGAGCCCTGCGGTCAGGAGTGCGGCGCCGACGAACGCGTGGACATCGTCGCGGTAGCCGGCGCCGCGTTGCTCGGTGTGGATCGCCGTGCCGAGCGCCGCGTAGAGGCGGCCGACCGCATCGTTGTCGTGCGCGAGACGAACCGCATCAGCCACGCGCAGGCACTCGAGGCCTGCCACGTGACCAGCCCGGTACTCCGGCGTGTACCAGTCCGCGACTCGATCTTCGTTGAGCACGGCAAGGCTGATGAAACGCCAATCGACCTCGTAGTCGCGCTGCTGCTGCACTTCCACCACCCAACGGGAGGTGATCCAGGCCCATGGTCAAACGGGGTCCCAGAAGAAGTCGAGGTCGGGCATGGCAGCTTTCCCGGC
>VFMC01000677.1 GCA_006515795.1 Acidimicrobiaceae bacterium
CAGATCATCGGCTACGAAAGTGGCATCGCCGACACGCCCGATCCGTTGGCGGGCAGCTACTTCGTCGAGGCATTGACCAACGAGGTCGAGCGGCTCGCGTGGCAGTACCTCGACCGCATCGAAGCCATCGGTGGCGCCGTCGAGGCGATCGAGGCCGGCTTCCAGCAAGACGAGATCGAGCAGGCGGCCTACGAGTACGCGAAGTCGATCGACGACGGCGAGCGGGTGATCGTGGGCGTCAACAGGTTCACGCTCGACCACGAGGCCGAACCCGAGGTGTTCCCGAGCGATCCGCTGCTCGAGCGCGGCCAGCGCGAGCAACTGGCCCTGTACAAGGCGAACCGTGATCACGAGCTGGTACGAACGAGGTTGGTCGACCTCGCCGAATGTGCGCGGGGTACCCAGAACCTGCTCCATCCGATGAAGGAGGCCTTGCGCGCCGACGCCACACTCGGCGAGATCAGCGATGCGTTGCGCGAGGTCTACGGCGTGTACCACCCCGGCCGCTGAAGAGGGACACCATGAGTTGGCTGGAGCCGTTCGTCGACACCGACTGCTGCGACATCGTCACGATCGGACGGCGCAGCGGGTCACCCCACGAGATCGAGATCTGGTTCGGGGTCGATGGCGACACGCTGTACCTGATCAGCGGCAACGGCCCTGGCGCCGACTGGTACCGAAACGCGCTCGCCGACCCCCGGGTGTCGGTGCGGATCGGCCAGCAGCGTCAGCGTGGCCTCGCTCGCCCGGTGCTCGACGTCGACGAACGAGAGCATGTCGGTGATCTGATGGGCGCAAAGTACTTGTGGGACGGCGACCCTTCGATCGGGCTCACCCGGCGCAAGTGGTGCTACGAGGTTCCTGTGCTGGCCATCGGCAGCTGGGTTGCGGAGCGATGACCGAGACCTGGCTCCGCACTGGCGTCGATGGGATCACGCGGTGCTGGTGGTGCGGCGACGACCCGCTCTACGTCGCCTACCACGACCTGGAATGGGGCGTGCCGC
>VFMC01000678.1 GCA_006515795.1 Acidimicrobiaceae bacterium
GGTCGCGCACCAGGCGTTGCAACGCCTCGCGGATCGGGGTGCGACCCATCTCGAGTCGGCCCTGCAGGTCGTCGTCGCGGATGACTGCGCCAGGAGCCAGGTCGAGACGCACGATCATCTGGCGGATCTCGTCGTAGGCGCGTTCGCTGAGTGAGGATTTCGCTCTGATATGGTAAAGATATATCAGTCGGGATCGCAGGACAAGCCACGGCAGCCCGCACCGCCGACCGACAAGGCACAGAGCCAGTGCCAACTACGACCCGGGAGAAGTCCATGAGCGACGTGTCCAGCCAGAACGTGTCCAGCCAGACGACATCCAGCCAGACCGTGCCGGAGCGGGCGCGAGTGGTGGTCATCGGCGCCGGCATCGTCGGCAACTGCCTCGTCGGGCACCTGAGCCGGCTCGGGTGGACCGACATGGTGCAGATCGACAAGGGGCCGTTGCCGAACCCGGGCGGCTCCACCGGGCACGCGTCGAACTTCATCTTCCCGACCGATCACAACAAGGAGATGGCCTTTCTCACCATCGACAGCCAGAACCAGTACGTCGATCACGGGCTCAACAACACCTGCGGTGGCATCGAGGTCGCCCGCCAGCCGGAGCGGCTCGAGGAGTTCAACCGGCGGATGACCTCGGCCAAGGCGTGGGGCATCGACGCCCGGCTGGTCACCCCGGCCGAGATCAAAGAGCTCGTTCCGTTCATCAACGAAGAGATCCTGCTCGGGGGTTTCTACACCCCGAGCGTGTCGTGCGTCGACTCGCTCGAGACCGGCACGCAGATGCGCAACGAGGCCGTCGGCAACGGCGTGCTCTCGGTGTTCGCCAACACGGAGGTGCTCGACCTCGAGGTGCACCGCAGCGGAGGCGTCGACACGATCAAGGCCGTCGTCACCGACAAGGGTCGCATCGAGGCCGAGTACGTGGTGGTGGCCTGCGGGGTGTGGAGCCCGCGCATCGCCAAGATGGCCGGAGCGAGCATCCCGCTCACCCCTGCCGTTCACC
>VFMC01000222.1 GCA_006515795.1 Acidimicrobiaceae bacterium
CGCCCGGCGGTGGCCTAGCGTCCCGCGTCAGAGGCTTGTCGAGCCGCTAGTCGTCGGAGAGCGCAGCGAGCGCTGATTCGACTTCTTGGCGGTGACGTCCATCGCATGTCGCCCACCGGCGTTCGTCGTCGTCGAGTTCGGTGAGGAACTGAAACCTCGTTCGAACACGTGCCTCCCACCCGAGCAGATCGACCGGACGAGTGAGCACGCCGATCGAGTCTGGCTGGAAGTCGCGTTCCTGGCGCTGTTGCAACACGTCGTTGGGATCGGCAGGCTTGTTGCCGCGTCGGTCGTCCACGACATCACCCCACACCTTGAGCACCCACAATCGCCGCACCAGCTTCTCGTCGATGGTGCGCTGGGCGAAGTGATGGAGGTCGTACAGATCGCGGCCGAGCGCCACACGTCGGTAGCGGGCGAGCTTCTCGGCGCATGCCTCGGCCTCCGCAACTACCGGGAGCATTGGAAGGGTCAGCACGTACTGCTTGTGGATCGGTAGCGGGACGAACCCCAACGACTCGGTTGGTAGGGCAAGAGGGCGGTGGGCGAACTCGACGCTGGCTGCGATGTCTGGAGAGCCGAGGTCTGGGTGGTTGACTCGAAGTCGCCAGTGCCGGCCGTCGCCCCTATCGGACTCGAGTCGGTATTCGAACCCGGCGACTCGGGCCCCGTCGATGATGCCGCAGACTTCGAGCACGGTGTCCTCGTTCGGTGCGGCGAAATCGAGGTCGGTGGAGAATCGACCGTCGTTTCCGAGGCGGCACTTGCGCAGGCTCGTGCCGCCCTTGAACGCAAATTGGCCGTCGTCGAACGCTCCGGCAGCGGCGAGTAGGTAGAGCAGGTGGTCTTGGGCGACGTCGAGGAGCGCGGCGTCGTACGCGTCGGCGCGTCCGAGCGCGTGCCTGGTGATGAGTGATCGAGTGAGCCCAGCCACGGCTACGCCTTCCCGAGCACGAGCTGGAGGGGGGTGATGAGTCGATCCTGGAGGTGATACTCGGGAGCCCAGATCCCCGAGTCGTTACCACCGACGCTGCGGTGCTCGAACTTGACCTTCGGTAACGGCCGTCGCGGCCGAAGGTCGAGCAGGTCGAGCCCTCGCAATGGCCGCCCGGCGGCATGGAGCAGGTAGGCCGCGCGTTGCCACGCAGACGTCGATTGATCGGCGAGGAGGGTGGCGAGGCGTTCGTCTTCGCAGTCGTCGGCGAGACGGTCGAGATGGGCGATGATGTCGGCCCACGGCAGGAACGACGATGGCCGCGCCGCGAGTTGGACGATGAGCGCCTCGGGTCCGAACGCCGGTAACCCGCTGGCCCACGACACGAGGTCGAGCTTGCGCTGCAGTAGGAACTTGGTGCTCGGACCGAGCAAGTTGGTGGCAGCGCCTGACCATCTGAGCTGCACGACCGAGACGTGTGGCCGAAGGCCATCGGGAAGTCGAGCTGCCGCGGGTAGCCAAACGGCGGTCTGTTGATCTGGTGCGCGGTCGAGGTAGCCGAGATGCCACGCGGCGGCTGCTCCGGCGAGCATGAACCCGGCATCGGGGTCGCGGGCTTGCCACGCCCGCAGCACCACGTAGGGATCAGCAAGCTGCTCCTGGCCCGGCGGAATGAACGCCCACACTCCGTGGATCGGAAGACCGACGAGCCAGCCCAGCCGACGCAGTTCGTTGATCGTGGAGTCGACGTCGCGGTCGCTGCCGGCGTCGGTCAATCGTTCGGAGATGTCCTCACGGGTGACAACAGAGGGGACGTCTCGTGAAAGCCCGCCAATCAGTCCGGCAGCCCAAGTCGGGACGCGTCGGTCTACCCCGACGGCGTTCACCGATTGCCCAGGTCTGGTTGACTTCATGGCGGAAATACTACTCCGGGAGAACAAACTCCGCATTGATCTCAACCACATCGGTGTTCGACGCCAGGCGGGACCTTCAACTCGGTAGCGCGGTTGCCTGCCATCGTGAGACATCCCGTCGCACCCGTTTGATGAGCGCCTCACCCTCGGCTGGCATGCAAGACAGCCGCGTACCCGCCAATTTCACGCCGTGCTCAGCGGTAGTAGCCGAGAACGTCGACGACGAAATCCGTTGACCCGCCACCGCCACAGAACACCTTGACCTGGCGGTTGCCGTCGAGCTTGACGACCAGGCCGTTGGCCAGCGTCTGGCCGGACTGGAACCAGTTGATCGATGAGCCGCCGAGCGTCGCGGCATCGCCAGGGTTCACCGACAGGTAGCCCGATCCCGCGGTGTTGACGATCGTGATGTTGTAGGCGACGGCCGTGGCCCCGGCAGGAACCACATCGGGAACGTCAACGGTCGTCGTGTCGGTCGCATAGCCATTGGCCACGGAGATCACACGGTTGCTGCCGCTGGCCAACGAGCCCAATGGCGCGATGAGCCGCGAGTCGTAGACGCGCTTGGGCGCGATCGGGTGAAACGGCCGCGGCGTCGGGTCGATGTAGCCGACCCGCACGCTGTTGAGCCGACTCGTCGCCAGGTTGGCCACCAGCCAATGGGTGGCTGCCTGTTCGTTGTCGACCACCCACGCGGCGTCGCTGTTGACAGTGAGGCTCACGTACTGCTCGGCCGCCTGCTGTGGAAGGGCGTTGGTGTTCTTGAAGTCGAGGGTGGTGATGGCTCCCGAGGTCATCCGATACGCGAACAGCGTCGCATTGCCGCTGTAGAACGCCGACTTGACGACCGCGAAGGTGACCTCGGTGATGCGCGCACCGGGCGGAAGTTGGCTGAGCGTGAAGTAGAAGACCCCCGCCATCTGGACCTCGCCCAAGCTCTTGGAGTAGGCGGTGGTGTCGAGCAGGGGGTGGAATTCTCCGCCGAGGATGAACATGTAGCTCGTGCCCGGCGTCGGCGTCGGAAAGCTCTCGACGTGGAACACCTCTGGAGCACGGTCCGCGAGAACCGCGTCGGCACCCACTCCCGAACGGTTTCCGCCTCGCGCGTCGGCCACCCCCGGCAGTGCCGCAGCAGCAGCCCCGGAAGCAGCGAGCGCCGCCAGGAATGCCCTCCGGGACGATTCGCTCGTCGTGGTCATCGTGACCTCCCGTGATTCGGCGCGACCCTAGCGCGGCGCCGCTTGACTGGGGTGATGGCACGACTGTTCATCGCGGTGTGGCCACCCGAGGAGGTGGTTGCCGAACTGACCTACCTGCACCGCAAGGACCAGAGAGGGGTCCGCTTCGTCGGTCCGGAGAACTGGCACATCACCTTGCGGTTCCTTGGCGTCGCCGACCCCACCGAGGTGACCGACGCGATGACCGGCGCGATGAGCGGCGCACTCAACGGCACCAGCCTTGCGCCTGCCCACGCCCGCCTCGGACCGGCGGTCGATGTCATCGCCGAACGCGCGCTCGTGATCCCCGTCGCGGGATTGGACTCGCTCGCCGCGACGGTGACCGAACGAACCGGCAAGATCGGCGAGCCACCGCCCAAGAGCTTCCGCGGTCACCTCACTTTGGCGCGGGTGAAGCCGCATGTGGCGATGCCTCGTGCTCTGGGCGCGCTGATCAGTGCCGAGTTCGAGGTCGACGAGGTCGCCCTAGTGCACAGCCGGCTGGATCGCGACGGAGCCCGGTACGAGACGATCGAGTCGTGGCAGGTGGGCTGACAACGACCCTCGCCGCCGCGGTTCCCAAGTCGGCAAGCCGTGCGTCGATCAGCCGTTGCCCGATCAGCCGTTGACCCGGTCTGTTTCGTAGGCCCACATGGCGATCTCGACGCGGTTGCGGGCACCGAGTTTGGACATCAGGCTGGCGATGTGGGTCTTGGCCGTGCTGAGACTGATGTGCAGGTCGGCGGCGATCTCGGCGTTGGTGCGACCTCTCGCCACCGTGATGAGCACCTCCTCCTCGCGGTCGGTGAGCGGCTCGATGGGTTGCGCCGGCCGTGTGGTTTTGCCCTGGTTGGCGAAGGAGGCGAGCAGGCGAACCGTCACGCTTGGGGCGATTAGCGCGTCGCCGTGGGCGGCGGCATGAACGGCCTGCACCAGGAGCGACGGACCGGCGTCTTTGAGGAGAAAGCCACGGGCACCTGCCTTGAGCGCGCCGTGCACGTACTCGTCGAGGTCGAAGGTGGTGATGATGACGATC
>VFMC01000679.1 GCA_006515795.1 Acidimicrobiaceae bacterium
CTGGTCGAGACCCGCACCGATTCTGGCGAGTTCCGCAACATCTCGCCGGGTGTCGGTCTCATCGTCGACTCGGCCCACCCCGCCGACGCCATCTTGCAGACGGCGCACGCCTCGACGCTGATCGCCACCTACACCGACCTGGACCACCCGTCCGACACGGTGTCGACCATCCCGGGAGCGACGACCTCGCGGCCCTCCGCCATCGGCTTCGTGGTCTTCACCGATCGCGACGACAACCCGGTCAATTCCTACATCATCGGGTTGCAGCCGATC
Organism: Acidimicrobiaceae bacterium; assembly: GCA_006515795.1. Classification (GTDB taxonomy): domain Bacteria; phylum Actinomycetota; class Acidimicrobiia; order Acidimicrobiales; family Ilumatobacteraceae; genus VFMC01. The sequence continues at coordinate 274 of VFMC01000679.1, forward strand.
TACCTGAGACTGGTGGATGCCGACCAGAACACCAATCCGCTCACGCGCGAGACGGTCTCGGGACAGGTGCGGTTGCTGTCGCGGCTGACCGGCGACGTGCTCTCGGTGCCGGTGACCGAGACCGCCTCGAACAGCGGGCTGTTCCGCAACCCGCTCGGCGTGCCGACGAGGGTGGCGCAGCGCGTCAACGGCGACACCGAGCTACAGGTGAGCCCCGGCGACATCGTCACGGCCGAGTACACCGACGTGAAGCCCGCGGCGGTGACCACCCAGACGGTGAGGATGGACGTGCAGCGCACCCAGAGCGCGGTGACACTCGTGTCGGCCCCGCGCGGCACCCGCCGGACGCAGTACCAGATCGGCGTCGACCGGGTGCACGTCCAGGTCGAGGACTCCGACCAGAACATCGATCCATTCACCACCGAGACGGTGCAGGTCTCCCTGCGCAACGTGGCGACCGGCGACACCGAGGTGGTCAACCTCCTGGAGCGCACGACGAACGATCGCTTCTTCGACAGCGTGGCCGGTGTGGCCTCCGTGGTCGATACGGCGAACAATGCCGACGGCACGCTGCAGTCGAGCGACCGTTCGCAGCTCGCGGCGACCTATATCGACCGGGTAGACCTGACGGACCGTGCGACGGCAAATGCCACGATGGTGGTCCCCAAGACCACGGCGACCATCGATCTCACCGACTCGACCGGCGCCCACGTCTCGCCCTTCCGGATC
>VFMC01000223.1 GCA_006515795.1 Acidimicrobiaceae bacterium
CACCGAGCTCGCCGCCCTCGGTTGGATCGGCATGACCTGGCCGGTCGAGTTCGGTGGCGGCGGACGACCGGCGATCGACCGGCTGATCATCGGCGAGGAGCTCATCGCCGCCGGCGCACCGATCGCGGCGATGTGGTTCGCCGACCGCCAGATGGGCCCCACCCTGATCGCCTACGGTCGCCCCGACCAGCAAGCCGAGTTCCTGCCCAAGATCCTGTCCGGCGAGACCACTTGGTGCATCGGCATGAGCGAACCCGATGCCGGCAGCGACCTCGCCAGCCTGAAGACGTCGGCGGTCCGCGATGGAGATCACTGGTTGATCAACGGCCAGAAGATATGGACGAGCTTCGGCGAGGTCGCCGACTTCTGCTACCTGATCTGCCGCACGAGCACCGATGGTCCAGCGCACGCCGGAATCAGCGAGATCATCGTCGCGATGGACACACCCGGCATCGAGGTGCGCCCGATCAAGGACATGACCACGAACCGGCACTTCTGCGAGGTTTTCTTCACCGACGTCCGCGTACCGATCATCAACCTGGTCGGGGTCGAGGGAGCCGCGTTCAAGCAGACCATGCGTCAGCTCGAGCACGAGCGTGGCGGCATCGACCGCCTCGTATCCAACCAGGCGTTGTACCGCCTGGCCGTCGATCGGGCCGACCGATCGGACCCGTTGATCCGCCAGGAGATCGCTGCGCTCGAGATCGGCTACCGCATCGGCCGCATCCTCGTGATCCGTGAGGTGCTGCGCCAGGCTCCCGTGGGCTTCAGTGCCGCCACGAAGTGCTTCTGCACCGAGCACGAAGCCCGCGTTGCAGCCTTCGTCGCTCGCGTCTACGGGGCCGAGGCGACGCTGTGGGACGACGTCGTGCGCGGCCTCACCTACGCGCCCGGCTACACGATCATGGGCGGCACCTCCAATGTCATGCGCAACATCATCGGCGAACGCGTGCTCGGACTCCCCCGCTGAACCGTGCCCGATTGGCGATGACCGCGAGGGCTGCGGCATTGGCTGCGCTCGTGGCCACGACCGTCGGCGGATGCACGTCGACCAGCAGCACCTCCCCCGGCACCGGCTCCCCTGCCACTGCCTCACCTGCCACCAAGGCAGCCGCTGGAGCCGAAGCGGACTTCACGATCCCGCCGACGACCCCGACGACCCCGACGACCGCCGACGTGCAATCGGCCGCGCCGGCGACACGGATCGATGGTGCGCCTGACGCGTCCACCATCGCCGCCGAGCTCGACACCGCGGTCAACACCCTCCTCGATCCAGCGGCAACCTCGTCAGCGACCGACGCGGCAGGGCAGCGGATGCAGCTGCTGTTGCGCCACATGTCGTCGCGACCCGAGCTCGACGCCGACGTACTCGGTCTGCTCGGGCCGGCGTCTCGCCCGTCGATCGGGCGAATCGTGGCTGCACGCCAGTTCGGACAGGCCCGCGCCGCCGCCGACCCGACCCCCAGCGAGCCGCCGACCACGCTCCCGGCATGGAGGATCGTCGGACCCGAGCCGGTCTCGGTGTTGCGCGGGTTCTACGACGAGGCCGAGGCCTCCACCGGAGTGCCGTGGTACTGGCTCGCCGCGATCAACCTCCAGGAGACCCGCATGGGACGCATCGTCGGCGTGTCGTCGGCCGGCGCCACAGGTCCGATGCAGTTCCTGCCATCGACGTGGGCAGAGTGCTGCACCGGCGACCCCACCATCACCCGCGATGCGATCATCGGCGCGGCCACCTACCTCGTGCAGAGCGGAGCGCCCGCCGACATGGCCGCGGCCGTGCATCAGTACAACCCCAACGACAGCTACGTGGCCACAGTGACGGCCTACGCGGAGAGCCTCCGCGATCAGCCCCAGCTCTACCTCGGGTTCCATGCCTGGCAGGTGTTCACCGGCACCGCGGCCGGCACCGTGCGCCTGCCGGTCGGGTACGCCGCCGACGAACCGGTCGACGCCGGCGCCTACCTCGCCGACCATCCCGACGACGCCGCTTGACGTCTACCGTCGCGGCCCCACCTCGGTCAGGCCCGACCCAGGGTGACGAGCACCAAGGCGACCGCCGCCAGCACCATTCCGAGCACCTGCCAGCGGTTCACCCGCTCGTGATCGATCGCGAAGGCCAACATCACGGTGCTCGCCGGATAGAGCGAGCTGACCACGGCGACTAGCGAGAGCAGGCCGTCGCGGACCGCGGCGAGGTAGAGGACGTTGGCCGCCATGTCGAGTGCACCCGCCACCACGGCTAGGCGCAGACCGCGGCGCTGCGTTCCGACACGAGCACCCGTGACGGCGACGATCGCCAACAGCAGCGGCACCGACGACGCCCGCGCCGCCACCAATGGCCACAGGCCGGATCCAGGGTCGGTGCGATCGAGCGCCACGAACAAGACACCGAAACCGACGCCGGCGAGCAGCGCGATCGCCATTATCGATCGCGGGGTGGCGCTGTGGTGCTCACCGACAGCGCCACTCACCAGCGCCACCGCGCCGATCGCCAAGCCGATGCCGACGTAGGCGATCACCTCGGGCCGCTCACCTGTCGCAACACCCACCATCACGGGAAGCACCGCACCTGCCACTGCACTGATCGGGGCCACCACGGTCATCGCGCCGGCGGCGAACGCGTAGTACAGGCTGGCGAGTCCGATCGCACCCGCGGCGCCGGCGAACAAGCCCCACGCCATCGTCGCCGTCGACGGAAACGGCGTACCGATCGCAAGCACGGCGAGTGAGATCAGCACGAAGCTCACGACCTGACCGACCACCGTGACGATCGCGCTCGGATGGAACCTGCTGGCCCGGCCACCGCAGTAGTCGGCGACCCCGTACACGATTGCCGACGAGAGGGCGAGCAGGATCGACATCCGAGGCAGTCTGACAGACACCTCGGAAACCGGCATGGCTACATTGCCTGCATGCAGTACACCCGTTTCGGCCGCACAGGCCTGCAGGTCTCGCGCCTGTGCCTCGGCACGATGACCTTCGGCGCGCAGTGCGACCGGGATCAGTCGTTCGCGATCATGGACGCCGCCCTCGAGTCGGGCATCACGTTCTTCGACACTGCCGACATGTACCCCGCGGGGAACTACCCCGATGGCGCCGGCGACACCGAGCGGATCATCGGCGCGTGGATGAGAGACCGGCGGGCCGACGTGCTGGTGGCCACGAAGTGCTTCTTCCCCACCGGCCGCCGTCGATGGGAGCAGGGAAATTCGCGCCACAACATCATCCGCTCCCTCGATTCCTCCCTGGCCCGGTTGGGTACCGATCACGTCGACCTGTTCCAAGTGCACTCGTGGGATGCGCGTACACCGATCGACGAGACGTTGCGGGCGCTCGACGACGTGGTGCGCGCCGGCAAGGTCCGCTACGTCGGCTGCTCGAACGTGCTCGCCTACCAGTTGGCGCGCTCCGTCGGCCGTGCAGAGGTGCTGCGAACCGTGCGGTTCGAGAGCGTGCAGCCGCGCTACAACCTGCTCTTCCGCGAGTTCGAACGCGAGCTGTTCCCGTTTTGCACCGAAGAACAGATCGCGGTCATCCCCTACAACCCGCTCGCCGGTGGGTTCCTGTCGGGGAAGCATCGCCCCGCCGACGAGGCGGGAGGCACACGATTCGCCGCCGGCGACCAGGGCGCCAGGTACCGCGAGCGGTACTGGCACGAGCAGATGTTCGCGACTGCCGATGCCGTGCGCGACCTCGCCGCCGACGCGGGCGTCTCGATGGCCACCCTGGCGCTGCAGTGGGTGCTCGCCAATCCGGTCGTCACGAGTCCGATCGTGGGTGCCTCACAGCCGGCGCAGCTCGCCGACGCTGTCGCCGCGGCTGCCACACCTCTCGATCCGGTGCTGAAGGCACGACTCGATGAGCTCACCCACCAGTACCGATCCGGCGACAGCCAGAGGTGATCGCGGGCGACTAGACGACTGGTTCCGAGGGGTTCGTGCGGTCGGGGTGGTCGTCTACGACGTGGAGCGCGAACACGCCCAGCGGCTCGGAACCAGCCTGACACTCCAGTTGGTCGACCCCCATTAGGCGGCTTGGGTGTGGGGTGGGGCGTGGATGGTGGTGTGGCCGCCGGGCCGGGTGGTG
>VFMC01000680.1 GCA_006515795.1 Acidimicrobiaceae bacterium
ATCCCGGTGACCGCCACGACTACACCCAGTGCGACTTCGGTGCGCAGCGTCACGGACGGCAGAACTCAAGCGGCATGCGAACCGATGCGGCGGCGGCACCGACCGCAACCGAGAACTGCACCGGGGTACTCCAGCCGATCGCGGGATCCACGTAGGCGACGTAGCGCCCCGGGCTCATTTGAATACGCGCGCCTCCGTCCGAATCGGTCGCGACGCGGGCGAAACCGCCAGGCGCCTCGGCTGCCTCCCCGCCCCGATCGGCGAGCCTCCGAATGCACACCGGAATCCCGGCCAGGTCCAGCGGCGCGTCGCGGTACACGACCGTGACGACCACATCCGAGGGTCGCTCCGACCAACGGGTCGGCACCGGCATCTCAATCGGCGTTTGACTGTCAGGTGGGAGCGCCATCTGCATGACGTCCAACCCAGGCGCCGCCGTCCATCCGCAACCCGTCTCCTCGACGAACCCGAATGCGATGGACTCGACGTCCGGCTCAACCCAGAGCATTGCGACCGTCGAGTCCGCATTCGCGACTTCCGGAAGGCGAACGACCGAGGCGGCGATCCGGCGCGAGAAGCCGCTCCGCATCAGAGTGTGTGCAGTCGGCGATGGCCACGCCCCAAACGACGCGAATGTCGGACGTGCCCCGCCTGCGCGATGCGACGCAACAGCACGCGCGCAGTCGATGCTCACGGCACGGCCCGCCGGCACATCGATCGTGAGCGACCCGGCGGGAGCTGCTTCGCTCGTCACGCCGAATCGATGCTCGAGCATCACCGTGTCCCCGATCAGCAATCGAAGGCCGTACTCGCCACTTCGCCCAAACGCTCGTGAGAACTCGAGTGCGGCAGGTTGTCTCGACATGGCGTTGTCGAGCGAAAGTTCGAGCATGTTCGGCGGCGGCACTCTGTGGTCTCGACCGTGAGGCACGTAGTCACCTGTGACAACGTCCACAGCCGACAACGAAGCGTCCGTCGCGTCACGCCCATCGACCTCCGC
>VFMC01000224.1 GCA_006515795.1 Acidimicrobiaceae bacterium
TGAATGGCGGCGTCGAGTCGCAGGTCGTGAACGCTGCGCTGGCCGTGAAGGCGATCGAGGGCGGGGTTGGTGCGCCAGGGCGGCGGAGCATGAACTCGCGGGCCTTGTCGGCGGTGCTCGAGGTGATCCGCACACCCACCTTCGTGCCGGGCGGAACCTCGTACATCACGAGCGTGGCGTCCCAGTTGCCGTTCAGGCCGGCGACGGTCTCGGCGACGCCCCAGTCGGAGGCGATGCGGATCGCCGAACCCGGCTGCGCGGTGCCGAAGAAGCCTTGGGTCATCGGCGTGTTCGCCTGACCGTCGGCACCGAGGTTGGCCGTGAACTCGATCGTCGCCGGGGTGAGCGGGGCCGGGCGCAGCAACGCGAACTCGCGCACCTTGTCACTCGTGCTCGACGTGATCCGCACACCCACCTTCGTGCCGTACGGAACCTCGATCATCTTCAGCGTCGTCTCCCACTCGCCTCCGGCCCCGGCTGTCGTTTCCGCGACCCCGTACGACGAGGCGACGCGGATCGCTGATCCGGGCAGAGCAGTGCCGTAGAAGCCCTGCTGCATCGGGTTCTTCGCCCGGCCGTCGGCCCCGAGGTTGGCCGTGAACTCGATTGCCACCGGTGGAAGTGTCGAATCGGCCTTCGGTTCAAATGCGAGCCCGGCCGCATTGCCGCCGACAACGGGGCCGATCAATGGCTTGGTGGGCGTGATGTCGATGCTGTCCTCGAGCGTCGTCACCGGCTCGATGGCCGGTTCCGTGACCGGCGGGGCGGTCGTGGTGATCGCCTCGTCGGAGGGCTCGGTCACCGGTGTGTCGGCGGTGGTCACCCTGTTCGGCGGCTCGCTGGTCACGCGTTCCATCGCCAATGCCGAGCCGCCCAGCACGAGGACACCGGCGGCAGCAGCCACCGCGAAGCGTGGCCGATACCTGCTGGCGTGGTTGGTCACTGGCGTCACGATCGGGATGAACATCGAGTCGGGGCGCGGATGCGGGTGCACCGACGCGGCGACGTCGTCGAGAAGGGCCGTGAGGCGGTGTTCGAAGTCGTTCATCGGAGATCTCCCAACTTTCGCTGCAGGGCCTGGATGCCCCGCTTGTTGTGCGTTCTGACAGAACCGATCGACAAGTCGAGGGTGGCCGCGATCTCGCCCTCGGTCATTCGCAACCAGTGACGCATGACGACACAGGCCCGCTGCCGACCGGGCAGCGCCGAGACGGCGGCGAGCACCGCGCTGCGACCGACCTGACCCATCGCATCGTCCTCCGCCGACGGGACGGCCACGAGATGCGGTGGTGGCTTGCGTTCGGCCACCAGATGGCGACGGTGCCGGCCCCGACTGAGGTTGACGATCGTGGCGCGGAGGTAGGCCAACGCTCGTTCGGGGTCGTCGAGGCGATCCCACGCGTCGTAGACGCGCATGAAGGCTTCCTGGGTCAAGTCCTCCGCGGCTTGGGCGTTGCCCATGATGAAGGTGGCGAACCGGACGAGCTCGGCGTAGTGCGCCTCGTACAGCCCGCGCACGGCCCCTTCGCGGTCGCGCCGGACCTCCGGGAGTGCTCTGAGCACCACACCGGCGCTGGCGCCGGTTGATTCGGTCACTGCTGGCATCGTCACGCTCCTATACACGCGCAGTGATGTCGTTCCTAGGACACAATCGGCACTTTCTGCGCGCGCTTGACCACGACATGTGCCGCAAACGGCTTGGGTCACGTTGACATGCAGGTAATTACCTGCATACGATCGACGGGGTGGAAGCTGACCGGGTCTTCAAAGCCCTCGCCGACGGCACGCGCCGGGACCTGCTCGATCAACTCCGCCGCCACGGTGGTCAGACACTGGCTGAACTCAGCGGGCATGTCGCAATGGCGCGCCAGTCGTTGTCGCAACACCTCGATGTTCTGGAGGCCGCCAACCTGATCAGCACTGTGCGGCGCGGTCGAGCGAAGTTCCACTACCTGAACACCGTGCCGCTGCACGAGATCCAACTCCGATGGATCAACAACTTCGAGCAGCCGCGCTTGCGCAGCCTCGACACCTTGAAACGACACGCTGAGGAGACCACGACCATGAACCAGATCGCCACGGAAAGACCGACGTACGTGTACGTCACCTACATCAACGCTGCGCCAGACATCGTTTGGATCGCGCTCACCGATGCTGCCATGACGGCAAGCTACTGGGGACACGCCAACGTGTCGGACTGGCACGTCGGCTCACGCTGGGAACACCGCCGTTGCGACGGCACGAACATCGCCGACGTCATTGGCGTTGTCCTCGAGTCCCACCGACCGCACCGTCTCGTCACCACATGGTCCGAACCCGACAACGACACCGTGATCGAGACCGTCACGTTCGACATCGTCCCGTTCGGTGAGATCCCCCGCCTCACCGTTACCCACGAGGAACTCGTCCCAGACGACTACGCCGCCGCGGCAAAGGGGTGGCCGGCTGTGCTCGCCAACCTCAAGACCTTCATCGAGACCGGCAACCCACTCCCACGCAACCCGTGGGAAATGCCTGCCTGACATCCCCGTCGTTCCATCAAGTCGCCGAGACGGCCCCGCTCGTGAGGCCTTGCGCTGTCGCTCGGGAGTCGGCAACATGCTCGGATGCCGGCAGACAGGACGACCAGAGCGCTCGACGTGGCTTCGTGGCCTGCCTTCGCAGACCTGGTAGAGCACTGCGACGGGTTCCGAGCGGTTGTTGGTGCATGGCATTTCATGCCGAGGGCCTCGACAAGGGCGACGATCACGCAAGGGTCAACCGCGAGCGGAAGCGAGCCCGCGTGGCCGCAGGGACGGCCCACGCCGCACTCGTGTTCGAGAAGGACAGTTGTGTGGGGTGGTGTCAGTTTGGGCCTGCCGATGAGTTGCCGAGGATCAAGAGTCGGGCCGCGTACGAGCGGACCCTCACGGCGCTGCCGGATTGGCGGATTGCGTGCTGCTACGTGGCCAAAGGACATCGTCGCCGGGGTGTTGCGCAGGCAGCGCTGGAGGGCGCCGTCGACATGATCGCGGGACTCGGGGGCGGGATCGTCGAGGGGTACCCCGAGCCGGCTGGTTCGGTTCCGGCGGGATTCCTGTTCAACGGTTCACTGTCGACCTACGAGAGGCTCGGATTCGTCAGGGATCGCATGATTGGCAAGCATCGCTGGGTGATGACGCGATTCGTCGAACCGACTTGATCTCGGAGACGAACGTCGCCGGAGGTATCGGGTGCGCGATGGACCCACGCCATGGAGTGGGATGTGCACCGGATCGTCCGCCTGGCGGGTCAGCAGCCTGGGTAGCGCCAGGGCCATGACTGTGACCGACAAGGCCAACCAACGAACGATCGTCGAATCGATCGGATCTGCCAGGGAGATCGTGACCAGCGCAACCTCGACTGCCAGCACCAGGGCGAACGCTGGAAGCGCCTGATCGATCTCGGAGGGCGGATTGTCGGAATATGATCGGACCGTGATCTTCATCACCGCCAAGTTCCGTGTCCTTCCCGACCACGCGAACCACTGGGCCGAGATCACGCAGGAGTTCACTCAGGCGACCCGGGATGAGTCGGGCAACCTGTGGTTCGACTGGTCGCGTAGCCTCGACGACCCCACTGAGTACGTGCTAGTCGAAGCCTTCCGCGACGGCGACGCAGGAGCGGCGCACGTGCAGTCCGATCACTTCAAAGCGGCGATCACTGCGCTTCCCAAGTACCTGGTCGAGACACCGCGCATCATCAGTCAGATGATTGACCACGACGACTGGTCCGAGCTCGGTGAGATGAAGGTCGGCTGACCGGGCGCGTACATGGGCTCCGTCCGATGTCTCGCGACATCACAGGGTGGAGACGAGGGTGGAGACGAGGGGAATCGAACCCCTGACATCTACCTTGCAAAGGTAGCGCTCTGCCAACTGAGCTACGTCCCCGAAGGGACGGTCAGGATACCCGACCTCCCCAGCCGAGAGAACCTCCGTACCGACCGGGCAGCGTCGATTTCCTAGGGTGTCCCGATGGCACGGCTCCAGTTCGGCACCTTCCTCGCCCCGCCCCACCCGCTCGGCGAACACCCGACCTTGCAGTTCCAACGCGACCTCGACTTC
>VFMC01000225.1 GCA_006515795.1 Acidimicrobiaceae bacterium
CCGCGAGTTCGGAACCTCGAAGATGTCGACGCGCATCATCGCCGAATCGATGCTGCTCGTCACGCGGTGGGGAGTCGGCGACATCCTCCACCGTCGCCGGCCACGACGATCGAGATGAAGCCGCGCCTGGTGGCGTTGGCAGCGGCGTTGGATGGGGCGTGGCGGCGCCTGCTCGCCCTGCCGCCACGACGAGCCGCGTGGCTGGTCTGGACCGTTCTGGCCGTACCGTTCGTCGTCGCGGTCGTCGTGCTCCACGGGCGCAACTGGCATCCGGTGCTCGACCTGGCGATGACGGAGCTACGGGTCCGCGACGTTGGGGGAGCGCGCACGCCGCTCATCGGTCTACCAGGGCGAATCGGTCGGTTCCCCGATCAGGGCAGCCACCCGGGGCCGCTCAGCTTCTACCTGCTGGCGCCGGTCTACCGCGCGTTCGCCTCTACTGCCTGGAGCTTGCTGCTGTCGATGGTGGTGCTCGACCTGATCGCAATCGGCGCGGTGATGTGGCTGGCACAGCGTCGCCGGAGCACCCGGCTGGTGCTTGCCGCCGGCGGATTCGTCGTGATCGTGATCAGGGGCTACGGGATGCTGGTGCTCACCCAACCGTGGAACCCGTACCTCCCACTGCTGTGCTGGCTCGTCGTGATGTTCGCAGCTTGGAGCGTGCTGCTCGGCGACCACAGGATGGTCATCGTGGTGGCCATCGCTGGTTCGGTGGCCGCCCAGACCCACATGCCCTACCTCGGTCTGTGCGTCGGCCTCGGTGGGTTGTGTGTGGCGGCGATGGTGCTCGGCGTCGTACGCCATCCGCTCGAACGAGCGGCAGTCGGTTCCGCGCTGGCCGGCGCCGGCGTGGTCTCGCTCGTGCTCTGGACTCCGGTCGTGATCGACCAGATCCGCAACACGCCCGGCAACCTGTCGATGCTGAACACGTACTTCCGCAACCCGCCGGAGGAGCCCGTCGGAATGGGCGAAGGGGTCGCCCTGCTCTTGCGGCACCTCGATGTGTGGCGGGTGGTTTCGGGAACCTTCGGCGGCGATGGGTTCTTCGTCGATGCCGCCTATCGACTCGACGGCACGGTCGTGCCCGGTCTCCTCTTCATCGTCGTCTGGTTCGCGGCTGTGGTCGTCGCGTGGCGGATGCGGCACCGGGCGCTGCTCGCGTTGCACGCCCTGCTGGGGTTCACGATGACGCTGGCGATCATCTCGATGGGCAGGATCTTCGGCAAGGTGTGGTACTACCTCACGCTGTGGGCATGGTCGGTGACTCTGCTCGCGCTGGTCTCGGTGATCTGGACCGGGCTCGCTGCCGCCACCCATCCGTGGAAGCGGCCGAGGCTTCTCGATCACGGATGGCTGGGCAACATCCGCTTGCGGCGTGCGCCCGGTGTCGTGGTCGCAGCGTTCGGCGTGCTGGCCGTGCTGTCGCTCATCCCGCTCACCGTTGACGCGGCGACGGTGGAGGCCCCGGAGCAACATCTCTCCGACGGGCTCGCTGCACTCGTCGGCCCGACGGCCGACGCGCTGCGCGATGGAGCCGGGCTGGCGACAGGCGTCGACGGCACCTACGTGATCACCTGGAGCGACGCGCTCTACTTCGGGTCGCAGGGCTACGGCTTGGTGAACGAGCTCGAGCGGCGCGGGTTCCGCGTCGGTGTGCCGAACACGTGGCGTGTGCCGGTGACGCAGCATCGCGTGATCGAGCCCACCGCGGCGACGGCGGGCGTGCACCTGGCGACCGGCTCGTACATCGAACAGGCGGCGAGCTCGAGACGGCAGGCTTGGCTGAGCTCGTGCCGTTGCTCGACACGAACCTCTTCGGGCTGCAACTCGATCAGCGGGTTTCGGTGACGATCCAACGCAACGTCGACCGGATGTTGCGTCTCGGACAACCGGAGGCGGTCTTCGTGATCCCCCCGCAATCGTCCGGCGAATGAGCGGCGTGGTCAGGTGCAGATGACGGGCGACTCGGCGAACAGGCCGTAGGTCGACGAGACCCACCGATCGATCGCCAGGAAGGCCTCGCCCCACGTCGCGAACGGCGGTGCCGGCGTGAGGCCGCTCACGTCGGCCACGGCGTCGGCGCTCCAACGACCGAGGTAGCCCTCGTACACCAGGCTGCGGGCCGCGGCGAGGTCGCCGTTGGCAGCCGCATCGGCACGCACCCGTTCCTCTTCTGGGAGGCCGACCACGTCGATCGTGCCGTCGGTGAGGCCGATCGCCAGCCGCTCGGCTGCATCGCTTGCCGCGGCCGCCTCGGTGCCGGTCACCGCGTCGGCGACCGCGAAGCGGCACGCTGGACCCTCGTAGAGCAGCGCCGCCGAGCGCTCGAGCTGGAAGATCGTCGTGGTCTCGGTGCCATCGGCGCGCCGGTTGTTGCCGAGCTGGCGCACCATTCCCTCGTCGGTCACCCTGAACTCGATTCCGAGCTCTTGCAGGCGCATCATCACCGTGGCGCTGTACGGCTCGAAGACCCTGACGTTGTCGGTACGGAAGATGATCGGGTCGTCGTCGGCCAGCGGTGCGAGCTGGGTGAAGATCTCGCGCATCGCCGGCATCGATCCGGCGTCGGACACCGGCCCCTGCTTCTGGGCGTAGAACGGGATGTTGGCCGCGGCGAGCACGCCGATCGCCAGCAGCACGGCGGGATCGACCAAGCGGGGAAGCACCGCTGCGCTCCACCGGTGCGTCGCCAGCGTGACGACCGCCCACGCGATGATCACGTGCACGAAGACGGCGAGCGTCCAGACCCAGCGCACGTGGTGCGCGGCCAATCCGACCACGCCGACCGTGAGCAGGCCCACGCACACGACGGTCATCAACGTGCCGGCTGCTGCCAGAACGCAAGCGTTGGCTGCCGTGCGCTGCCCGATGCGGCGACACGCCCTGGCGAGCAGCACGAGTGCGCCGATCAGCGCGGCGAGAGCGATCACCGTGATCGTCGCGCCGGGCAGGCCGGGGACGACGAGGACCTGTCCGTCGGCAGTGTCGGTGAAACGCGTGCTCGGCACGGAGCTGGAGAACCCGTTGCGCAGCCACCATGGCGGGAGGGCGACGACACCCGGGCCAGGCGCACCAGGTTGCCGCGGCCCTCGCCGAAGAGCTGCTCGATGATCGGCTGCGCCCACAGCACGCCGACCGCCGCGCCAGACACCGCGGCCGTGCGTGAACGCAGCGCGCTGCGCATCGACTGGAGCGGCACCGGACGGTTGTCGTACCAGGCGAGAACGATGGCAACCGGTGTGAGCAGCACCAGGATGTAGGCGTAGCTGATGTGCGTCTGCACCAGTAGCGAGGCGATGCCGAGCACCCAGGGCACCGCCCAGGCCTTCGCCTCGGCGACGGCGATGAGCAGCACGAGATAGAGCAGGAACGGCAACATCAGTGCGTGGGCCTGCCAGATGTCGAACAGCAGCTCGCTGCCCATCGTCCACGACAGTGCCGCGCCGGCCAGGAGGAACCACCGCTGGGCGCGCCACTGGCCGATGCGGCGGGAGATGGCCGACATCGCCACGATGGCCGCGACGTTGACCGATCCGACGCCGATCGCGGCACCAGGACCCGGACTGAACGCGTGGGCGAACGGTGCGACGAGGTCTTGGTAGATGGGGCCCGGGTTGTTCATGTGCTCGCCGACGCTGAGCGACGCCGAGGTCCACGAGCCCAGCAGCGGGTGGTGGTTGGTGGCCACGTCGCGCACGCGGATGTAGAGCAGGGCATCGTCGCCGATCGGGAACCAGTGTCGTCGCAACGCCCTGACGACCGCGGCGATGATCGGCAGCACGACGACGGCGACGATCACAGCGCGGGTGAGGCGGCCAGGACCCTCGGTCGCCGCGTCGGTTGCCGCGTCGGTTGCCGCGTCGGTCGCAGGTTCGGTCTCAGCTTCGGAAGCGCTGGTCATGCCTCGGTCGATCTGGTCCGGGTCGGGGCCTTCGTAGCGCCGACTCCCTTCATCGCGATCGCCGATGCCTGCGCGAACCCGGAGAACAGCACGATGAATCCGCTGAACGCGGCGAGGAACACGGCGACGATGGCCACCAGTGGGGTGAGTGCGAGAGCGCCGGTGTCGTCGCCGAGCAGGCCGGTAGCGAGCAGTACGAGGTAGGCGAGCATCGCCGTGAACGTTGCCGCGGCGACCACCATCCATCCTCATGCCGTGGGCCACGAGCGCGTACGAGTTCATCCGCGACATGCCGGCGAAGCGATGCCCACGTGCGCACGGCACGGCGACGGTGTGCCGGCGAAGCGCGAGGAGGGTGGACGAGTAGCAGAGGTCGAAGCTCGGGTGATCGATCGTCGTCTCCAGCGAGTCAGCCGTCTGGGCGGCGAAGTTGCCCGAACGCACGGTGGTACCGGTGAGCACGCGGAACATCAGCCGGAACACCAGGTACATCACCCGGAACCGGAACGGTTCGGAACGCTTGGTGCGCAGTGCGAGCGCGAGTGGCGCCCCGCCGTCGAGCGCCTGCACCAAACGGGGCACGTCGGCCGGCTGGTCTTCGCCGTCGGAATCCATGGTGACGACGACGTCGTGTGAACCGAGCCGCGGTACGAGGTGACGCAAACCGAAAACGATGGCGCGCTGATGGCCCAGGTTGAACGGTGGCGTGAGCACCTCGACGTCGTCGAACGCGTGGAGGCGTGCCACGTCGGTGTCGGTTCCGGCCGAGTCGTCGATCACGAGGTGCCGGATCGGCAGGGCGATCGCCGCTTCGCGGCAAGCCAGGGCGGTCTCGGTGCGGAGTTGGAGCAGCGACTCGGTGTCGTGCAACATCGGGCTCACGATCCACAGATGTCGCTCGGCCGGTAGTTCGGTCAACGCTGCTCCAGGCACGATGTCAGCCAGAACGTCAGCCACGGTCCACCGATTCCGGGTCGTCGGCCGCCGGGTTGGTCGCGGTGAGCAAGACCGAGGTACCCGATGGCCAGACACGGCGGAGCTTGGTCGTTGCCGTGCTGATCCGGTATCCGACGCGGGTGAGCAACGGCCCGAGCTGCGGGAAGTCGACGTCGCTACGGGTGGATCGGCGAAGCTTGCGCACCGGCAGCAGCGGCAGCAGCTCGGGGAACAGGTAGGCGACGGAGTCGACTTGGAATCCGGCAGCCTCCACCACGGTGCGCAGCGTGCGCCGGTTGTAGCGGCGATGGTGACCGAGCTCGGTGTCCCACGACGAGAACGCCCATTGCAGCGCGGGCACGGTGATGACGACGTGGGCGCCGGGCGTCATCCGCATGCGAATCGCGGTGAGCGCGGCGACGTCGTGCTCGACGTGCTCGAGCACATCGAGCAGGGCCACGAGCGATCCCGAAGGCAGCGGACTGGAGGGTTCGGTCCGCCGGTGCGCGCCGAACCGCTCGGTGAGCCGGCGATCGAGCACCGCGGAGAGCTCCTCGAAGCGATACTCGATCCGCGTTCTGTTGGCCAGCATCCAGTCGCCGAGTGCCCCGGCACCGGCGCCGATGTCGACGACTTGGGTGGCGCCGAGCTCGTCGGCGTGGCGGGCGACGAGCTCGAACCGGACGCGGTGCCAGAAGGTCTGCTGTGAAGGATCGGCGACGAGGATCTGCTGCCGTTCCAGCAGCGTCGGCTCGGGCAGGGGGTCGGGCAGGGGGTCGGCGATCACCGCCCGGAACACTACCGGTGCGGCACTGCGGCGCTGAGGCGATGTCCAGCCACGACGGTGGTGAGCACGCCGACGGCCAAGGCGATGCCCATCGCGACGTAGGCACTCGTCGGACCGTCGAGCATGCGTTCGGTGATCCGGGCCCCGACGGTCCAGACGAGCATGAAGGTGATCAGGCCGATGCCGAGACCGGTGGCGCGGGCCGCGATAGCGTCGGCTCGGCGATCGCCGAGGCCGCCGCCGGTAGCGCTCACGAGGCGAACTTCTGGAAGAACGTCGGGTACGTGCCGATGGCTCCGAGGATGCCGAGCGCGAGCCCGACGCAGAACGCCATCTTCAAGTTGACGTCCTTGGCTCGCCAGATGACCCAGAGAACGATGAGGGCCACTACGTAGGCGAGGCTTGCCAGCGTGGTCTTGCCGGCGAGCGCTCCCACGCCTTGGCCCCATTCCCACTTCTGGAGCCAGGTCTTGGCGCCCGCGGATGCCTCGGCGAGGACGGTGAGGAAGCCGAGCACGAAGATCCCGAGGCCGGCGGAGATCATCATCGCCGCGCCGGGTCCGTCGGGCCTGTCCTCGAGGTGCAGTTCGGCTAGCTCCGGGGCGATGTCCTCGTCGTGGTGCTGGGTGCTGGTGGTGGTCATGGTGTTGACTCCTTCGGCGTTCATGAGATCGGTGCGACCTTGTTGATGAAGGCACCGAAGGCGCCTCCGACGACTGCGGCGGCGAATCCGCCGACGAGCATCACGATGACTGTCGTGCGCAACCACGTCCTTGCCGTGAGCCGAGGGCCGTAGTAGAGGACGAGTAGGAAGGCCGACGTCGCCAGGAACGGCGCGGCCCAGGCCACGTGCTCCTTCCACTCCATGCCGAACTCGTGCCAGCGCTCGGTCTCGCCGGACACGTTCGACAGCAGGAAGTCGCGGGGTGAGCACGACGCCGAAGGAAGGTCGAGGCCGGCGCACTTGGCGAAGTCGGCGCCGGCGATCTTCTCGCGGTACCAGGGATAGACGACCCACGTGCCGCTGATGACGGTGAGCCAGGCGGTGGCGGCCATCACGGCGAAGCCGAGGTACAGGCGAGTCATCCGCTCCTTGATCCCGGCGGCCGTGACGAGCCCAGGGCGCAGGCTCCACAGCCCGGCGAGCGCACCAGCGAACGCCAGCAGGTAGAGGGTTCCGAGCACGAGGCCGTGGATGACGGCCCAGGTCTCTCGCAAGGTCAGTTCCATGTTGGTCCTCCCTGATCGTCCCCGATTCGCCGGGGGCGAGCTAGGGGCCATTGACGGCAGGCCGGCGGTGCCGGCACAAGGGACCTTCGACCCGGCGTAGGTCGTGCGCTGCACCGTTGCCGGATAGGGCGAGATCGTCAGGTGGCGAACATCGCCGCGAGCGCGGTCACGGCGAGCGACGCGCCCAGCCACATCCCGACAGTCGTCTGCGTGCGGAGGGCGGTGAGCTGTCGTATCGGCTGTTCGACGGTGTGGTGGAGAACGAGCGCGGCGGCGGCGGACACGGCGACCTTGATGCCGATCAGCACCAAGCCGTTCGCGCCCACACGGGCCGGCGTGCAGACGAGCATCAGTGGCCAGTGGACGAGGTAGAGCGAGTAGCTGATCCGTCCGACGGCGACGAGCGGTCGGGTACCGAGCATTGCCGCCAACCGACCGTGCGCGAGCAGGCCCACGATCACCAACGCGGTGGCCACAGCGACCACGCTGTAGCCGCCGCGGAGCAACCATGGCGGGGTGCTGTCGGCGAACTGGAACAGGACCAACAGCGCGGCGAGGCCGACGAAACCCGCCGCGTCGGCCGTGGCCGCGCTGTTCGCCAGACGGCCGCCCCATCGTCGCCAGCCGAGCGCGACCAGTCCGCCGATGGCGATCTCGGCGGCGCGGACATCGGTGCCGAACTCCAGGCGGGGATGCCAATCGGACACGGTGTTGGCGAGGAGGATCGAGATCGGCACGACCGCAAGAAAGACCGTCGTCAGCATCCGGACGGGCCGCGCGCTTCTTGCCGCGATCCACGCGACAACTGCCAGGACCACGTAGAACTGCTCCTCGATCGCCAGCGACCAGGTGGGCCCGAGCGGACCGACGATCGTTTCGAGCAGCCGGTCGTCGCCGGCGGCGATCACGTGCCAGTTGGTGAAGCTCCACACCGCGGCCGTCGCTCCAGAGCTGCGAACTGTGATCACGTCGGTCGCCGTGCCGAGCAGGATGACCGCGGTCACCGTCACCAGGGCGGCGGGCACCAGGCGTCGGATCCGTCGCGACCAGAACCGTCCGAGATCGATGCTCCCAGTTCCGTCCACCTCGGAGACGAGGATCGAGGTGATCAGGAACCCGCTCAGGGTGAAGAACACCGAGACGCCGAGGTTGCCGCCGCGTAGCCATCCGCCGAGGCCCGAGGTGGCGGAGGCGTGGAACGCCATGACGGCCACGATCGACACACCGCGGAGCCCGTCGAGCGCCGGTTCGTAGGGGATCGTTCGGCTGGTGGTCATCCGGTCGCCGAACCTACCCGTAACCGTAACCGAGAGTCCCCGAGGGTTTCGGGGCACCCCGGTGCGTCGCCGGCGACTCGGATGAACCGCGGTGACTCGGATGAACCGCGGTGACTCGGGTGAACGCCGGCGACTCGGGTGAACTGCGGTCGGGCGGCAACGGACATGCCGTAGGCTGGGACGCTGAGTTCGTACGACATGCACCCGGATCCACCTGCTCCACGTACCACGCTCCCACGGGGCCTGATCGTCGCCGCCGTCGTCGGTGGCGCGTGGCGGGTCTGGATGCTGCTGTTCCGCAAGTGGCACCGGCCCCTGCTGCTCAACGATTCGCTCTACTACTCTGCTCAGGCGCGGCAGTTGGCCGACGGCGTGTTCTTCCGCGAGATCTTCGTCGATCAGCCCGGCGCCGAGCACGGTCCGCTCACCGCGGTGCTGATGGCGCCGGTCAGTTGGATCGCCGATCCGGTGCCGTGGCAACGATTCGTCACGGTGCTGTGCGGCATCGCCACGATCGTCGTCATCGGGGTGCTGGCGGCCCGGCTCGCCGGTCCGTTGGCAGCGGTGTGCGCCGGATGGATCGCAGCCCTCTATCCCAACCTGTGGATGAACGACGGTCTCGTCATGAGCGAGAGCGTCAGCGTGTTGCTCGTGGCGATGTTCCTCGTGGCGATGCACGGCGCGGTGTACGACGGTTCGCCGCGCCGGGCTGCGGTCGTCGGTGCACTCGTCGGATTGGCCACCTTGGCCCGCAGCGAACTGGTGCTGCTGGCGCCGGGCGCCGCCCTCGTGCTCCTGCTGGTCGACCGAGGCGGCCACCGCACCGACGACGGCGCCGATCGCCGCGCCGGCCGAGCGGAGTTGCGGCGGCCGGCCGTGCTGCTCGTCGTTGCCGCGATCGTCGTGGCGCCGTGGGTCGCTTTCA
>VFMC01000226.1 GCA_006515795.1 Acidimicrobiaceae bacterium
CTCCCAACCGTTGAGGACGAGGTCGTAGGCCTGGCTGCGCACCTTCAACGGCTCGGTCTCGAGGAGGTGCAAGTCGTCGGGGTGCGGTTGGCAGAACGGATGGTGGCCGGGCTTGGGTCGGCCAGTGGCTTCATCGACACCGACGAACAGGGGGAAGTCGACCACCCACAGGTAGCGGTACGGGCCGTGGTGCACCGGAGGACGCCCGAGGTCGTTGCGTAGCGTGCCGAGCACCTCGCAGGCGGTCGTCCACTCGTCGGCGACCATCAGCAGCAAGTCGCCGGGCGCGGCGGCGAGCCGATCCTTCACGGCCTGCTGTTCGGTCTCGCTGAGGAACTTGACGACGGGCGACTCCAACACCCCATCGGAGGAGACCTTCAGCCAGACGAGGCCCTTGGCACCCATCTGCTTCGCCTTGTCGGTGAGCGCGTCGAGCTTGTTGCGCCCGTACTCTTCAGCCTTGCCGCTGGCGTTGATGCCCTTGATCGTCGACGCCCCGGCGAATGCCTTGAACTCGGTACCGGCGAACACGTCGGTGAGCTCGTTCAGTTCCATTGCGAAGCGCAGGTCGGGCTTGTCGCTGCCATAGCGGTCGATCGCTTCGTGCCAGGTGATGGTGACGATCTCACCAGGATCTCGGCCTGCCGCCTGGGCCGCGGCGAGCACGGCGGCGTCGATCGCGGTGTGCACGTCGTGCTGATCGGCGAAGGTCATCTCGGCGTCGAGCTGCATGAACTCGTACTGACGATCGGCGCGCAGATCTTCGTCGCGCAGGCAGCGGGCGATCTGGTAGTAGCGGTCGACCCCGGCAACCATCAACAGCTGCTTGAACAACTGGGGGCTCTGCGGCAACGCGTAGAACGAGCCGGGCTGCTGGCGGCTGGGCACGATGAACTCTCGGGCACCCTCTGGCGTGCTCGGCACGAGGATGGGAGTCTCGACCTCGACGAAACCTTGCGACTCCATCGCCGCACGGATGGCCGAGTTGACGGCGGACCGGAGCCGCAGGTTGCGCTGCATGCGCTCGCGGCGGATGTCGAGGTAACGGAACTGCAGCCGCGTGTTCTCGGCCACGGCGTCGGCTCGTTCGCTGATCGGGAACGGCGGCGGTTCGGCGATGTTCAAGATCTCGACCACGCAGTCCTGCAGCTCGACGCCACCGGTTGGCAGCCGGTCGTTGAGGTTCTCCACCGGTGATCGCGGACATCGATGAAGGCCAGCTTCTCGCCGTGCTCGCGGCGGGTGGCGACCCATCCGCACAGGCTGACCGTGAGGCCGATGTGCTCGGGGCGGAGCTGGCCGCACTGATGGGTGCGCATGGAGGTGGTGGTCATGACATGGCCTTCTTCAAGTGGTCGATGAGCTCGGTGCGAGCCACGGCGGTCTGGCCGTCGCCGTCGGTGCGGTCGGCACGGAGGGGGCGGACGACGACAGTGCCGTCGCTCAGTTCGTTGGTGCCGACGATGACCGCGTACACGGCACCGCTGCGGTCGGCGGCCTTCATCTGGCTCTTCATGCTGCGATTCTCGAAGGCGCGGTCGGCACTGATGCCGGCTGATCGAAGAGCGGTCGTGAGGCGCATCGCCTCGGCCCCACCGGTCGTGTCGACGACGAACACCGCTACCTCGGCCGGCGGTGCGGCGAACACGCCTTCGTCGTCGCAGGCCAGCAGCGTACGGTCGAGTCCGAGCGCGAACCCGACGCCGTGGGTGGCCGGTCCGCCGAGCGACTCGACGAGCCCGTCGTATCGGCCGCCACCGCCGAGCGCGTTCTGGGCCGACTCGAGCGTTACGCCCTGGAACTCGAAGGTCGTGCCGCGGTAGTAGTCGAGGCCGCGGACGAGCTTGGAATCGACGACGAAGGGCACGTCCAAGATGTGCAGGCCGGCCTGGACGGTCTCGAAGTGGGCGCCGGCCTCGACGCCGTAGAACGAACCGATGCGTGGAGCTGCGGCGACGAGCTCGACATCTTGTGGCCGCTTCGAGTCGAGCACCCGCAACGGGTTCTTCTGCAACGTGGCCCGGCTCTCCGCGCTGAGCGCATCGAGGTTGGACTCGAAGTACGCCTGCAACGCAGCGACGTAGCGCGCCCGGTCGGCGGGTTCGCCGAGCGAGTTGAGCACCAGGTTCACCTGCCGCAGGCCGAGGGCTCGGTAGAACTCCCACCCGAGCGCGATGACCTCGACGTCGAGGTGCGGATCGTCGGCGCCGAGCACCTCGATGCCAACCTGATCGAACTGCCGATACCTGCCACGCTGGGGCTTCTCGTAGCGGAACTGCGACCCTGCGTACCAGACCTTCCATGGCGTGGCCGGGCGGTGTTGCACGAACGCACGACAGACCGAGGCGGTTAGCTCTGGCCTCAGGGCGATGTGGCGACCGCCCTTGTCGACGAAGTCGTACATCTCCTTGGTGACGACGTCGGTGGCCTCGCCGAGTCGTTGGAACACGCCGAGGTCTTCCAGCAACGGCGAGATGACCTGGCCATAACCGGCCGAACCGACCACGTCGGCGAACACCTCGACGAACTTCCGCCAGCGCGCCGACTCCGGCGGGAGGATGTCGCGCATCCCGGGACTGGTCTGGAACTCGGGCACGGTTCGCAAGCCTACCGGCGCAGCCCCACCGGCCCGGGTGAATACCACCGGCGCGAGGCGCCGCCGCCGGTGGGCGACGCTCAGATCATCTTGCCGGGCACCAGCCGGTACGCGTCGTAGACGCCATCGATGGTCTTGATCGTGCGCAGCACCGATTCGAGGTGCGACGGGTCGGCCATCTCGAACTCGAAACGCATCTTGGCCACCCGATCGGTGCCGGTGTGCGTAGAGCAGGCGACGATGTTGACGTGCTGCTCGCTGAGCGAGTTGGCGACGTCGCGAAGGAGCTTGGACCGGTCGAAGGCGATCACCTCGACGCCGGCACGGAACAGCGCTCCCCGCTGATCGCCGTCCCACTCCACGTCGATCAGCCGCGCGGCCTGCTCGCCCATCAGGCTCTCCGCGTTAGCGCAGTCGGCGCGATGCACCGACACGCCGCGACCGCGGGTGACGAAACCGATGATCTCGTCGCCGGGTACCGGCGTGCAGCACTTCGACAGCCGGATGAGCACATCGTCGAGGCCTTCGACGTGCACGCCGGGGTTCTTCCGCGGACTCCGGTGGGAGCGCAGGTTGAGCACGCTCGACGACACCTGGTCTTCGTCGCCCTCGCGATAGGTGCGGCCTACCTTCTGGGCGAACGAGTGCGCCGACACGTGGCCCTCGCCGATCGCGGCGAGGATCGCTTCGAGGTCGGCGTAGCCCGCCGCCTCGATCTCGGCCGTCAGCGCGTCGCCCTTCCACGTGCGCTGCAAGGCGAGACCTTCACGGCGGAACTCCTTGGTGAGCTCGTCGCGCCCTACCTCGACCATGTCGACTCGGCGTTCGCGGGAGAACCACTGCTTGATCTTGTTGCGGGCCCTCGGCGACACGGCGAACTGCAACCAGTCGCGCGACGGTGCCGCCGACTCGAGCTTGGACGTGAAGATCTCGCACGTGTCGCCGCTGCGGAGCTTCTGATCGAGCGACACGAGGCGTCCGTTGATCTTGGCGCCGATGCAGGCGTGACCCACCTCGGTGTGCACCGCATAGGCGAAGTCGATGGTGCTGGAACCGATCGGAAGGCTGATCACCCGACCCTTCGGCGTGAACACGAACACCTCGTCCTGCTCGAGGTCGGTCTTCAGGTTCTCCATGAAGGCGGCCGGATCGGTGATGTCGGCCTGCCAGTCGATGATCCGGTTGAGCCAGTCGATGTCGCTGCTCGGCGACTCCTCCTTGTACGCCCAGTGCGAGGCGACCCCCCACTCGGCGCGCTGATGCATCTCCCGGCTGCGGATCTGCACCTCCACCACCTTGTCGCCCGGACCGATCACCGTGGTGTGCAAGCTCTGGTAGAGGTTGAACTTGGGCATCGCGATGTAGTCCTTGAACCGGCCGACGACAGGTTTGTACCGGCCATGGATCGAGCCGAGGGCCGCATAGCAGTCCTTCACCGAGTCGACCACCACCCGCAGCGCGACGAGATCGAAGATGTCGTCGAACTCCTTACCCTTCTGCACCATCTTCTCGTAGATGCTCCACAGGTGCTTGCCGCGACCGGTGACCTCGGCCTCGATGCCGACCTCTTGGAGGCGTCCACGGATCTCGGCGATCGACTTGGCGATGAAGACCTCGCGCTCGGGGGTGCGCGTGCTGACCAGGTGATCGAGCTCGGCGTACCGCTTGGGGTAGAGCGAGGCGAAGGCAAGATCCTCGAGCTGCTGGCGGAGCTCTTGGATGCCGAGCCGATGCGCCAGTGGGGCGTAGATGTCGAGCGTCTCCTGAGCGATGCGACGCTGCTTCTCGCTCGGCATCGCCGCGATGGTGCGCATGTTGTGCAGCCGGTCGGCGAGCTTGATGATCAGCACCCGCAGGTCGCGGGCCATCGCCACGAGCATCTTGCGCATCGTCGCGGCCTGCTGGGCCTCCTTGGAGTCGAACTGCAACCGCTCTAGCTTGGTGACGCCATCGACGATGCTCGCCACCTCGGGACCGAATCCGGCTTCGACGTCGGCCAGGCTGATCTCGGTGTCCTCCACTGCGTCGTGGAGGAGCGCGGCCACCAGGCTGATCTCGTCGAGGCCGATGTCGGCGACGATGCGGGCCACGGCGAGTGGGTGGTTGATGTAGCTCTCACCGCTGGAGCGGAGCTGATGGCGGTGGGCTTCGCACGCGGTCTCGTAGGCGCGGCTGATGACGGCAACGGACGCCTTCGGCCGCCGTTTGCGGTACGCCGCGAGCAGCGGGGTGAGCTCGTCGGCGGTGGCGTGCTGGTGCCGCCGCCATGGGAGGACTCGGTCGACCGTGGCCACGTCAGCACCGTTCCATGTCAGTACCTGGCGAGGCTCTCGACCTGTCGTTCACCAAGCCGGGCCCGCCCGCCGAGGCTGGTGATCTCGATCAGGAACCCCAGGCCGGCCACCCCCCCGCCGAGCTCTTCCACGAGTCGGCACGTCGCCGCCGCGGTGCCGCCTGTGGCCAGCACGTCGTCGATGACGAGCACCCGCTCACCGGGACGAATGGCGTCGCGGTGCATCTCGAGCTTGTCGGATCCGTACTCGAGCGAGTACTCCTCCCATCGAAGCGCTCGACGAGCGACGTGATCGCCCGACCGAACCCATCGGCGTCGCCGAGGAGCGGAGTGATGTCGCGGAACGTGACACCAGGCTGCGGATAGTCGTCGATGTCGCGGACGAGATCGGTGAGCCAAGACGTGTCGTCCACATCGGTCAGCTCGTCGTGGGGGCGCAGCATCACCGAGAAGGC
>VFMC01000227.1 GCA_006515795.1 Acidimicrobiaceae bacterium
AGCCACCGCCGCCCCGGTAGCAACCGAGGCACCGGCCGCAACAGAAGCACCGGCAGCAACCGAGGCACCCGCGGCGACAGAGGCGCCGGCAGCAACCGAGGCCCCGACCGATGACCCGATCGCCGCGCTGTACCAGGAGTGCCTCGACAACGGCGCCAAGGTGAACCTGATCGCCCTGCCCGACGAGTGGGCCAACTACAAGGGCATCCTCGCCGCCTTCGGCGAGAAGTACCCCGGCGTCGAGTACCCGGTCGCCAGCCCCGATGCCTCCTCGAAAGAAGAGATGGAAGCCGTGCAGACCCTGGCCGGCCAGGACGACATGCCCGACAACGTCGACGTCAGCCCGGCAATCGCCCAGGAGATGGTCGATGCCGGCCTGTTCGAGTCGTACGTGCTGTCGACCGATGGGGAGATCCCGGACGGCCTGAAGGACGCCGGCAACTTCTACACCGCCGCCTACTACGGCATCATCGCGATCGCGACGAACACCACGATCGTGTCGAACGCACCGAAGACCTTCGCCGACCTGACCAAGCCCGAGTACAACGGCCTGGTCGCACTGAACGGCGATCCCCGTGAGTCCGGCTCGGCCTTCGCTTCGGTGATGGCCGCGTCGATCGCCAACGGCGGTAGCGCCGACGACATCCTGCCCGGCATCGAGTACTTCGCCGGGTTGAAGGAGTCGGGCAACCTGGGTGGAACCGACGTCACCAAGGAGACGGTGCTGTCGGGTGAGACCCCGATCGCCATCGACTGGAGCTACAACATCCCCGGGTTGAAGGCCGACCTCGAGGCCGCCGGCCTCACGGTCGAAGTCAACTTCCCGGGCGACGGCATCTACGGTGGCTTCTACGGCCAGGGTGTCATCAAGGATTCGCCGCACCAGGCCTGCTCGAAGCTGTGGTTGGAGCACATCTTCTCCGACGAGGGCGCCCTCGGCTACCTCGAAGGCGGCGCTGTCCCGGCCCGCATCGAGGCGCTCACCGAAGCCGGTCTGGTGACCGACGACATGAAGACCAACCTCCCGCCGGACGAGCTCCTCGGCCAGGTTGCGTTCCTCACCCCTGCCCAGATCGCGGCCGCCAAGACCGTGCTCGGTGAGCAGTGGGGACCGATGGTTGCCGACGCCTGACCAGCCCGGATGACCGACACAACAACTGTCGTTGGGGGGCGCACCGCCGGTGCGCCCCCCAAGGCACGACGCAACTGGGCGTGGCTGGGTCTGGTGCCATTCCTGGCGTTCATCCTGCTTTTCCTGCTCGTCCCCGCCGTCAGCGTGTTCCTCGAGGCGCTGAAGGGTGGCGATGGCCAGTTCTCCTTCTCGTCGATGAAGGAAGCCTTCACCGGCCAGAACCTCGAGGCGTTCAAGTTCTCCGTCAAGTTCTCGGCCGGGGCCGCCCTGATCGGGGTGCTCTTCGGAACCCTGCTGGCCTACGCGGCGGCGACCGCCACGCGCCCACGCTGGTTGCGCAACCTCGTTTCTGCGGTGGTCGCTGTCGGGCATATCCAAGATCCTCGAGTACTTCGGGTGGGACCTGTACTCGGGCGACTTCGGCCTCGGTGAGGTGCCTGGGCTGATCACCGTGTACTCGTACTTCAACATCCCCCTGATGGTGCTGATCACGCTGCCGGCCATCGACGGCCTCAAGCAGTCGTGGCGCGAGGCGTGCGCCAACCTCGGTGGCACGTCGTTCACGTACTGGCGCCGCGTCGGCCTCCCGGTGCTCACCCCGTCTCTGCTCGGCGGGTTCCTGTTGCTGTTCGCCAACTCCTTCAGTGCCTACGCGACCGCCCGGATCCTCACCGACAACTCCAAGATCGTTCCCCTACGAATCGGTTTCTTCCTCG
This sequence comes from Acidimicrobiaceae bacterium, assembly GCA_006515795.1. Lineage (GTDB taxonomy): Bacteria > Actinomycetota > Acidimicrobiia > Acidimicrobiales > Ilumatobacteraceae > VFMC01. Next base: position 1,849 of record VFMC01000227.1, read on the forward strand.
GCGGCGATGTGAGCGTCGGCGAGGACGCCGTCGGGTACTCGCTCGCGGCGTGGATGATCGTCATCATGGCGGTGTCGATGAGCCTTTACTGGATCGCCCGCAAGCGGGCGGAAAGGTGGCAGTCGTGAACACGCTCGAGGTGTTCGATCCCGAGCTGGGAGGGCCGCCGACCGCGCCGACGGCGATGGCCCCGCGACCTGTCGGCAAGCCCCGCGTTCGGTTCGGCAGACTGGTACCCAACCTGGTGCTGATCTTCAGCGCCCTGTTCTTCATCGCCCCGCTGCTCACGCTGGCTCGATTCGCGCTGCAGAACGTGCCCACCGTGCTGCTCGGCTGGTCGACACATGCGCCTGCCCAAGGCGCGAGCACTGATCGAGTTCGTCACCGTGTTGCCATACATGATTCCGGCGATCGCATTGGTGGCCGGCATCTTCGTCATCAAGCCACACGCCCGCTGGTTCCTCAACTCCGACTTCTCGCTGATCCCGTTCTACGTGGTGCTCTCGCTGCCGTTCACGTATCGATCGATCGACGCTGGTCTCCGCGCCATCGACTTGCGCACCCTGGTCGATGCGTCGCGCAGCTTGGGTGCGGGCTGGCTCTACACCCTGCGGACGGTGATCGTGCCGAACCTGCGCACGTCGATCATCTCGGCATCGTTCCTCACCGCGGCCGTCGTGGTTGGCGAGTTCACCATCGCCGACACGCTGCTGAAGGAGACCCTGCCCCGGTTCCAGGCCACGTTCACGGCCCGTGAGCCGCAGGCCGGCTACTTGTTGAACCTGCTCGCCCTGTTGACCACAACGCTCCTGTTCATCCTGTTGAGCGTTCTCACCCGCAAACGCGACTCGTCGCGCCGTTCCTTCGCTGCCGCACTGCTGGCCGCCGAAAAGCACCAGGAGACCGCGTCATGACAACGCTCGACTTCATTTCCGTTCGCAAGACGTTCGGCAGCAACGTCGCGCTGGAGGGGTTCGACCTCGATGTTCGCGAGGGCGAGCTGATCTCGTTGCTGGGACCATCGGGGTGCGGCAAGACCACAGCCCTGCGCATCGCCGCCGGTTTCGAGTTCGCCGACTCCGGCGCCGTGCTGGTCGCTGGCTCCGACATCACCCGCACCCCCGCGCACAAGCGCAACATGGGCATGGTGTTCCAGAGCTACAGCCTGTTTCCCAACCTCACAGTGGCCAACAACGTCGAGTTCGGCCTGCGCACACGGGACGTGGAGAAGGGGGCGCGCCATCGCCGGGTGGCCGAGATGCTCGACCTGGTGCAGCTCACCCCGTTCGCCGACCGCTACCCGCACCAGTTGTCCGGCGGCCAGCAGCAGCGCGTCGCGCTGGCCCGAGCCCTAGCCGTGCAGCCGCAGGTGCTGCTGCTCGACGAGCCGCTGAGCGCGCTCGACGCAAAGGTTCGCACCGCGCTGCGTGACGAGATCCGCCGCATCCAGACCGAGGTGGGCATCACAACCTTGTTCGTAACCCACGACCAGGAAGAGGCGCTGGCCATCAGCGATCGCATCTGCGTGATGTCGAGCGGGCGGCTCGAGCAACTCGGCACACCCACCGAGGTCTACCGCCAGCCGACCACCGCCTTCGTCGCCCGTTTCGTCGGTCTGATGAACGAGCTGCCCGCCGACGTAGGCGCCGCCGGCGAGGTGAGCGTGCTCGGCCATCGCATCGATGTGCCCTCCGCGAGGGCACTAGCTCATGGCACCTCGGCACATGTTCTCGTCCGGCCGGAGGACATGGTGCTCAACGGCGACGGTCTCGCCGGATCAGTCACATCGGTCACGTTCCAAGGCGCCGGAACCCTTGTCGGAGTTCGACTCGATGTTCTCGACCGACTGGTGAGCATCGACATGGCCCGTGGCGAGGCCGACGGGGTTTCGGTCGGCGACCGGGTGACGGTTGGGATCGACGGCTCGAAGGCAGTCATCGAGCCGGTCGAGCGGCCGGCTGCTTGAGGGTCGCTTGAGGGTCGCTTGAGGGTCGCTTGACGCTTGCTTGATCAAGCCGCTGGCGGGTTCCGGCGACTGGGCGGCAAGTGCCGCGGCTTGACAACACCGACTGCGATGCCGTAGCGATACACGCAATGTCCAGACCCCTCGTCATCGTCGAGTCGCCCGCCAAGGCGAAGACCATCTCCAAGTTCCTGGGGAACGCGTTCGACGTGCGCGCCTCCGTCGGCCACGTCGCCGACCTGCCGAGCAAAGGCCTGTCGATCGATGTCGACAACGGGTTCAAGCCCACCTACGAGCTGACAGAACGCGGCAAGACCGTCGTGAAGGACCTGCGCGCGGCCCTCAAGGACGCCACCGAGCTGTACCTCGCAACCGACGAAGACCGCGAGGGCGAGGCCATCAGCTGGCACCTGCTCGAGTACTTGAAGCCGCGCATCCCGGTGAAGCGGATGGTGTTCCACGAGATCACCAAGAGCGCCATCGACCAGGCGGTCAACAACCCGCGCGGCATCGACTACGGCCTCGTCGACGCGGCCGAGACCCGCCGGCTGCTCGATCGCCTCTACGGCTACGAGGTCTCGCCCGTGCTGTGGCGCCGCGTCAACCGCGGACTGTCGGCCGGCCGCGTGCAAAGCCCGTCGGTGCGCCTCATCGTCGAGCGCGAGCGCGAACGCATCGCCTTCGTCACCGCCGGCTACTGGAACATCGATCTGCTCACCGCCACGGTCCCATCGTTCACCGCCACGCTCGTGGCGCTCGACGGTGCGAAGGTCGCCACCGGCAAGGACTTCGGCGCCGACGGTCAGCCGAAGAAGAACGTGGTCGTCGTCGACGAGGCCCGCGCCCGGTCGCTGGCCGATGCCCTCGCCGCCGCAGAGTTCACGGTTCGCTCGGTCGAAGAAAAGCCGTACCGCAGCACGCCCAAGGCGCCGTTCATGACCTCCACGCTGCAGCAGGAGGGCGGGCGCAAGCTCCGGCTCAGCGCGGCGCAGGTGATGCGTGTGGCCCAGGGGCTGTACGAGCGCGGCTACATCACCTACATGCGAACCGACAACGTGGTGCTCAGCAACGAGGCCCTCGCGGCCGTGCGGGCGGAGGTCGGCAAGACGTACGGCGCGCAGTTCCTCTCGAAGGGACCGCGGCAGTACTCGAGCAAGATCAAGAACGCACAGGAGGCCCACGAGGCGATCCGACCCACCACGCCGCTGCGTTCGCCCGATGCACTCGCCGGCGAGCTGAACGGCCAGGAACTGTCGCTCTACCGGATGATCTGGCAACGCACGCTCGCGTCGCAGATGGCCGACGCCGCCGGAACCACCGTGAGCGTACGCATCGGGGCCATCGCTTCCCTCCCCGGCACAGGCCCCGGCACAGGCGCCGGCTCGACGTCCGACGCCGAGTTCGCCGCCAGCGGCACCACCATCACCTTCCCCGGCTACCGCCAGGTGTACGTCGAGTCGGTCGACGAGAGCGACGGCGCCGACGACGAGCGCGAGGCGCTGCTGCCTCCGCTCACAGTGGGTTCGCCGATCGCAGTTCAGTCGCTCACCCCCAACGGCCACGCCACGTCGCCACCGGCCCGCTACACCGAGGCATCGCTGGTGAAGCGGCTCGAAGAGCTCGGCATCGGTCGCCCCTCGACCTGGGCGTCGATCATCCAGACCGTGCAAGACCGTGGCTACGTGTGGAAGAAGGGGCAGGCCCTCGTGCCCACCTGGACCGCGTTCGCTGTCGTCGGCCTGATGGAGAAGCACTTCGGCAACCTCGTCGACTACGAGTTCACGGCGCGCATCGAGGAAGATCTCGACTCGATCGCCCGCAACGAGCGCCAGAAGCAGGATTGGCTCCAGCACTTCTACTTCGGCAACGGCGACGACCAGCTGCCCGGGCTGAAACGGCTGGTAGCCGAGAACCTCGACGAGATCGACGCCGCCGAGATCAACACGTTCCCCATCGGCTGCGACCCCGACGGCAACGAGATCGTGGTGAAGCCCGGCAAGTACGGGCCGTACGTGAAGCGCGGCGACGACACGGCCAGCGTGCCCGACGACCTCACCCCCGACGAGCTCACCATCGAGGTCGCGCTGAAGTTGCTGGCAGCACCGAAGAGCGACGAGCCGATCGGCGAGCTCGACGGCTATCCGGTGTTCGCCAAGAACGGACGCCACGGGCCGTACGTGCAGTGGGGCACCGCCGAAGCGGATCACCGTCGACGACGCCGAAGCGCTGCTGCAGCTGCCGCGCACGCTCGGTGTCGATCCTGCCGACGGCGTGGCCATCATCGCCAACAACGGGCGCTACGGGCCGTACGTGCAGAAGGACAAGGACTACCGCAACATCGACAACGAGGACCAGCTCCTGAAGATCACGATCGAACAGGCGCTGCAGATCTTCTCGCAGCCGAAGGTGTTCCGCCGCGGCGGTGGCGCGAACCTCGCCGCGAAGGGCCCGCTGCGCGAGTTCGGCACCGATCCCGTGAGCAGCCGACCCGTCTTGGCCAAGGACGGCAAGTTCGGCGTGTACGTCACCGATGGCGAGACGAACGCATCGCTGAGCAAGGGCGACCGCCTCGACGCGATGCTGCCGGAACGGGCCTTCGAGCTGCTGGCCATCCGCCGTGAGGCGATCATCGAAAAGGGTGGCCCGGCGGCCAGGAAGGCGAAAGCCACGAAGAAGGCCGCCACCAAGATGGCCGCCCCGAAGAAGGCAGCCACCAAGAAGGCCGCGCCGCGGAAGGCAGCCGCGAAGCGGTCCTCCTGACACCGGCACGTGTCGGGTTGTGCCGCGTCAGCCGGCGGCCAGCACTCCAACAACGCCGGCGATCACCAGCGCACTCGCCGCGTACTCGCGGCGGCCGTGGTGCTCGCCCAACCACACGCGGGCGACCCCGAACGTGATCACGATCTCGACCTGTCCGAAGGTACGCACCCGCGCCGCGTTCTCGAGCGTGAACGCGGTCGCCCAGCACGCCGAGCCGCACACGCTGAGAACACCGACCACCGCGCTCGATCGCCAATGACGCACGGCCAAGCCGAGCTGCTCGCGCTCGCGGCCGGCCAGGTAGCCCCCGTGCATCACCACCTGCATCGAGTTCATCACAGCCAAGGTCAGCAAGGCTCGTGAAGCAACAGACGCATCGCCGAGCGAGACCGCCGCGGCGCGGATGCCAACCGAGGTGATCGCGAACAGCCCACCAGCAGCAAGGCCGAACAGCGCAGCGCGGTCGCGAACTCGCCACACGTTGCGCCCCCCAGCCAGCACGACGACCCCGGCGAAGCAGAGCAGCGACGCCACCCACCCCAACGGTCGGAGCGGCTCGCCGAGGATGACCAGCGAGAACATCGCCACCTGCACAATCTCGGTCTTGGTGTAGATGGTGCCGATCGCGTAGTCGCGTAAGTCGAAGGCGTGGATCATGCAGATGGTGCCGACGATCTGGGCCAGGCCGGCGCCGGCGACGATCGGCCAGAAGCGACCGGGCGGTGACGGAAGCGTCCCCTCTACGCGCCACACCGCGGCGACGGCGATGACCGCGAGCGGGACGCCGTAGAGGTAGCGCACGAAGCCGGCACCACTCACCGAGAGCAGCGAGCGCAGTCGCTGCTGCGCGGCGGTTCGCGCGGTCTGCAAGAACGCGGCGACGATGGTGATCGGTACCCACATCGCGATCGCGTCCTCCTCTTCGATCCGTAATCCCATGATGTGGGACTAGGTTCTCATTCCAGCCTAGACCCCGGCCCGCCGGTATGGTGCCCATCTCATGTCGACCGGTCACTACATCGCCCTCGAGGGCGCCGAGGGGTGCGGCAAGAGCACCCACGCTGCGCTTCTGGCGCAAGACCTCGACGCAGTGCTCACCCGCGAAACCGGTGGCACCGACATCGGCCGTCGGATCCGTGAGATCCTCCACGACACGGCCACCGATGGGCTTGCCGCGCGAGCCGAGGCCCTGCTCACCGCGGCCGACCGGGCCCAGCACGTGCACGAGGTGGTGCGTCCTGCACTGGCTGCCGGGCGTCACGTGGTGAGCGACCGCAGCGTGTATTCCACGCTGGCATACCAGGGGTTCGGGCGCCTGCTCCCGATCGACGAGGTGCGCGCCTTCAACGACTGGGCGATCGAAGGCACCTGGCCACACCTGGCCCTGTTCATCGACGTCGAACCCGAGGTGCTGACGCAACGGCTGCGGGGCCGCACCCTCGACCGCTTCGAGTTGGAGGACGACCACTTCCACGCGCGGGTGTGTGAAGGCTTCCGCACGATGGCCGGCCAAGAACCCGACAGGTGGGTCATCATCGATGGCAACGTCGCCCCCGATCGTGTGGCCGCACAGATCCGGCGCGCGGTCCGAGATCGGCTAGGCATCTGACGTGGTGGTCGCCGATCTCCAGGTGTGGAAGGGAGTGGTCGGCCAACAGCGCGCCGTAGAGAGGCTGCGCCAAGCCGCCCTCGATCCGGTGCACGCCTACCTCTTCGTCGGCCCCCCCGGATCCACGAAAGACATCGCTGCCCGCGCCTTCGCGGCAGCGGTGATGGCCATCACGGCCGCCGACCCCGACCGCACCGTCCGTCTGGTGCTGGCCGGCGAGCACCCCGACGTCACCGAGGTCCGGCGAGTAGGTGCAGCACTGTCGAAGGAGCAGATCACCGACATCGTGCGCGCCGCATCGCTCGCCCCCGTCGAGGGCGACCGCAAGGTGATGATCCTCGACGAGTTCCATCTGCTCGGCGCGCAGGGCGCGGCGCGACTGCTGAAGACCCTGGAGGAGCCACCGGCCAGCACGATGTTCATCGTGTTGGCCGATCAGGTCGACACCGACCTCGTCACCATCGCTTCGCGCTGCGTGCGCATCGAGTTCTCACCCATCGACCACGCCGTCATCCGCGACACGCTCATCGGCGAAGGGCACTCCGCCGACGTCGCCGACGGCGCTGCTGCCGGTTCGGCCGGCAGCATCGACCGGGCCCGCGTGCTCGTCGGCGACGAGGGGCTCAGCCGGCGTCGAGCCGCTTTCGCCGGAGTCCCCTCGCGTCTCGACGGCACCGGACGAACCGTGGTCGACCTCGCCGACGAGATCACCGCGCTGGCCGACGCGGCAGCGGGCTCGCTCACGCCGGTGCATGCCGCCGAGATAGCTGCGCTGGAAGACCACGTCGCCGCCGTCGGCGAGCGTGGCAGCGGTCGCAAGACCCTCGAGGATCGGCACAAGCGCGAAGTGCGTCGGTATCGCACCGACGAGTTGCGCAGCGGCCTCGCCACCATGGCCGGCGCCTACCGCGATGCCGTGGTCAACGGAACGGCAGCGAGGCCCGAAGCAGCGACACGCGCTGTGTCACGGCTCCACGTCGCGCTGGAGGCGCTCGAACGCAACCCGAACGAATCGTTGCTGCTGCAGTCGTTGCTGCTCGACCTGCCCGCGCTCTGAGCGCCCGGTCGGCGTCTCGATCGTCGACATCGGCCGCCTCATCATCGTTGTGACACCGGCGGGGTAGGTTCGACATCGTGCCGATCAGCGTGCGATGGACCCCGCCGGGCCTGCCCCTCGCCCGCGAGGTCAGCGAGACGATCCGCGCGTTGCAGGGTGACGACCCCCTGCAACTCGTGCGTGTGATCGCTCCCGACGGAGCCACGGTCGACGGCTTGCGCCGGGCACTGCCGCTCGCCGGCGGCTCGTGCGGCGCCGAGATCGGCGGCACGTTGCGCCTCGCCAACGCCATCGCCGCACCCGAGCTCGGCACCCGGCGGGTCGCGCCACCCGTGGCGCTGCTGGCCATCGTGCAGCAGGTGCTCGCCAACGAGCAGACGCGCCCGCCGGCGTTCGCCGCGTGTGCCTCCCATCCCGCCACTCACGACGCGGTCGTGCGGTCCTACGCCACGCTGCCTGGCCCACCTTGCCGAGCTCGCCGGTGGCCGCGACAGCGCCAACGCGGTGTGTCGCGTCGTGGTCGAGGTCCGCAACAGCCTGCTCGCCCAGGGGTTGATCGATGCCGCCGAGGTGATCGGCATTGCCACTCGCCTCGCGACCACCGACCCGACCGTCACGTCGTCACCGCTCGTGCTCGTCGTGACGCAGCAGTTCAACCCGTCCCACGTCGCATTCCTCCAGGCAATGGTGGCGAGCGCGCCGACCACGGTGATCATCGCTGCCACCACCCGCGATCCGGAGGCCTCGGTGGCCGACCACGTCGACCGACTGGCTGGATCAGAACGAACCACACGAGACCGGCCCGAGGCCAACGACAGCTCCGGCGTCGTCCCCACCGTGGTGTCCTGTCCCGACCACGACGAGGAGGTGCGCGAGGTCACGCGGCGCGTCGTGGCGCTACTCGAAGCCGGCGTGGTTGCCGACCGGATCGCCGTGTTCTACCCGCCGGCCGGGCCGCATCGAGCCGCCATCGCCGCGTCGCTCGGCGCAGCCGGCGTCGCCGCGCGCGGACAGGTCACCCCACCGCTTCACGGGTCGGTCGCCGGGCAGGTGTTGCGGGCGTTGTTGGCACTCGTGAGCGGGGGCCTCGATCGCCGCACCCTCGTCGAGATCTCGCGAGTCGCTCCCTTCGGGCACGATGTCGACAGCGCCGGCATGGTC
>VFMC01000228.1:0-1718 GCA_006515795.1 Acidimicrobiaceae bacterium
CCCTCGTAGCGATCCCACCGGTCCGGCCGGCCGTCGGCGTTGGTGTCTTCCTCGGCGCGGACCATCACGTTGCCCTGAAAATACTCGCGGCGATCGATTTGCCGGTCCCGCCCGCGGGAGCGGTCGATCCGGACCTCGCCCCCGGAGGGACTAACCCACGTCCACGTGTCTTCAATCCCGTCGTTCAGGCTGGAGGTGCCCACACGCGTCAACGCCGACCGCGCGTCAAAATACTCCCAGCGGTCGATGCGGCCATCGCCGTCGGCGTCGGCCTCTCCCCGCAGGGGCCGGTTGCCCTCGAAAAACGCCCATTGATCGGTCCGCCCGTCGCCGTCCTGGTCGGCATTCAACTCGATCAACTGCTGGGTGAAGCTGTCGTAGCTCGCCACGGCCCGGCGACTATCTCTCGGCGCTTCGCAGGCAACCGAGCCGGTCAACACAGACACTAGCAGGATCCGAGCTGACAAATCTGTGCGCCCGCCGTGCATGGCTTCGCCCTCTCAGTCACAGTCAATATAGACAATATAGATGTTTATATGACTTTATGGAACTTTGTATCGCATCACGACAAAGCCCTGACCGAGCTTCTTATCGGCACGAGCCGTCGAGTGCGTAACTGAGAAGCAGTGTATGGGCAAAAAAAGGCCGCGGCGAGGGACAGGACCCGTGTACACAGGTCAGGTCCCGGGCGGGCGCCACGGGACCTGATAGGAAAACACACCGAGCCTGCCCCAGCCTGGCGGGCGGCAGCGGCCATCGCCAGACCGTGCGTCGCTAGCGGTACCAGCTCCGGTAATGCGACGAATTCGCGCAGACGCCGTTGGTGCTGTGATTGTGGCTGCGATCGCGGTCGTCGTGGCGGTCGCGGTACCAGCCGTCGTTGTCGTTGCAGCGGCTATTGCGCGAGTGCTCGCGATCGCAATCCCGATCGTGGTCGCTGTCGTCGTTGTTGTCGTCGTCGCTGTCGTCGTGGTCGTCGCAATCGTCGTCGCCGGCGTCGCTGTCGTCATCGTCGCCGTCGCTGTCGCTGTCGTCGCTGTCGTCGTCGCTGTCGCCATCGTCGTCGCTGTCGTCGTCGTCGTCGCTGACATCGCAGCCGGCGTTCGAGACCATCACCATCACAATCGCCGTGTCGGTGCCACCATGGCCGTCGCTAATCGTGTAGTTAAACGAGGTCGAGCCCGTCCAATCCGCTGGCGGTGTGTACTTCACGGTGCCGTTCGCGTTCTGGACGACGCTGCCCATGGCGGGCTGGGTGACACCCGTCACCGTGAGGCTGTCGCCGTCGGGATCGGTGTCGTTGGCGATCACCGAGATGGTCTTGGCGGTGTTCTTGGTCGTCACCAGGCTGTCGTTGACTGCGTCAGGTTGCCGGTTGGGTCCGGGACAGGCCAAGGCGCCGAGGTTGGTCGTGCCGTTATCGAAGTTCCTGTTCAGCGCATCGACGATGGCGTTGAGCTGCGCGAGGGTCAGCCCCATCTCCGACAGGATCGCGGTGTCGCCGCCAAGCGCACGGTTTGCGGCGTCGAGGATCTGGCCGACCGAGTATCCCTGGTAGCGCAAATCCTCGAGGCCAGGCTTGGTGATGCCGGCGCGGGAGAAGTCGACGTTGAGCCGCAGTGCCAGGACCTGGCCCGCGAACACGCCGGCCGACGACGTGGTCGGGTTGGTCGCGTTGGCCGTCAGCACCGAGGGGGTGCCGCCGGCTGGCAGGAAGG
>VFMC01000228.1:1772-6632 GCA_006515795.1 Acidimicrobiaceae bacterium
CGCCCCAGCCGCCCTGCGTGTAGGTCGTAAAGCCGGAAATCGTGCAGTCGGTCGGCGCCGTGATCGTGACCGTCACAGTGGCCGTGGCCGAGCCACCCTGGCCGTCGCCGATTGTGTATGTGAAAGTCACCGTGCCGACAAAGCCCGCCGCTGGTGTGAACACCACCACGTTGCCCGAGGTGGTGACGACGCCTTCGGCCGCGCCGCCGGCCGGCTGGGTGACCGCGGTCACACTCAGCGTGCCGCCGTCAGGGTCGGAGTCATTGGCCAGCACGTTGATGCTGACCGGCGCGGCGCCGGCCGAGCTGGCGGTGTCGTCCACCGCAATCGGCGGCACCGTACCAACGATGGTCAGGTTGCCATCGACGAAGGTGATGAAGTAGTTCGGCCCCGCCGTCAGCGTGCCCTGGCGGATGGGGTAGACGCCGAGCGAATCACCGAAGTCGCGCACCAGCGCACCCGCGAAGGAGTCGGTGCCGACCAGCGGACCACCGACGGTAATCGTGTAGGTCAGCGGCGGATCGGCGAAGCCGAGGAACTTGGTAAACGACGTCGCCGTGACTGTAATCGCCTTCTGGGTAATCGAGAAGCTGCCGGCGTGCGGGGTGAAGATGTAGTTGCCCGACGCGCCACCGGTGGCGGTCGCAGTCGTCACGTAATCACCGACGTTCTCGCCGGCGACGCGCGTCGTGGCGAAGGTAATACCGGCGATGTCGCCCGCCAACACGCCGGTCTGCGTGGTGGTCAGCGCCGCGTCGGACGTACCGTACACCTTCGTGCCGCTGCCGGCCTGGATATCCGCTGGAATACGGTTCACCCTCAGCGTCCCTGGCGAATAGTCGAAGTCGAGATTCGCGTCCAGACCGCCGCTGCAGGTGATGCTGTAGGTTGGTGTGGGCGGGCACCACGGTGCACGTCGGCGCGATATCGATATCAGCAGCCGTCGCCGTTCCAGGGAACAAGCCGTAGGTGAACGCGAAGACCGGCGTCTGGCCGTAATCCACCGTGACATCATCCGCGGTCACCGACACGCGCGCCTTCGTGATCGTGAAGGTCCCGGTCACTGGCGTCACATCGTAGTTGCCCAACGCCGCGCCGTCGGCCGCGGGCGTGGTGACATAGGGCGCCACGTCCTCGCCAGGCGCGCGGCTGACCGAGACAACGATGTTGTCGGCGGCGAGGAAACCGACCGATGAAACCGGGATCGCCGGATCCAGCGCGGTACCCCACACCTTGGTGGCGTCGCCTGCCGTGATCGTGGCCTGGCGGCGTCCGATCACGAAGTTGGCCCCCGTGTAGTGGAGTCTGTAGCCAATCGGCAGCGTAAGACCGAACTGCTCGATGGCATAGATGCCCGGGGTCTCGCCGGCGACGCGGCGGAGCAACCCGTCAAACGCATCGGTGCCCACGAGCGCTGGGGTATAGCTGTAGGTCAGGGGCGGGTCGGCCTCACCGTAGAGCTTGCCGAGGGTATCCGCCGTCACGAAAATGTCGCGCTTCACGATCTGCAAGTAGTTCGTACTGAAGCTGATTTCGTAGTTCGGACCCGCGGTCAGGGCGACGAGCGAAATAGCGTAAAGTCCCGGCAGTTCGCCGGCGACGCGCGTCGGCACGCCGGTGATGATGTCGGTGCCAACCAGGACGCCGCTGACGAAGGAGTATGTCAAGGGCGGATCGGAATCACCGTAAACCTTTTCCTTCGGATCGGCGGCCAGTACGATCAGCGCCGGCACGATCGTCAGTTCCGACGGAATGAAGGTCAGCCGGTAGTTGGGGCCGAGATCGAGTGTCCCCCGGGTGAGCGCGTAGTCGCCAACGTTTTCTCCGGCGGCTCGCTCGATCGTCCCGAAGAACGCATCCGTCCCTACCAGGGCGCCAGCGATGATGCGGGGCGCGAGCGTGTTGACGGGGTCCGCGGTTCCGTACGGTTTCTCCTGGTGATCGGGGCGGACCGTGATCGGCGCCGGCGTCACGATCACGGTGGCGGTCGTCGACGCCGCGGCCACCGCCGCGTCACCGCTGTAGGCCACGTCCATCGTGTAGGTGCCGACGCCGACCGTGACCACCGGGATCTCCACGGCAGCAATGCCGCCAACGATGGTGTCGTCGATGAACGTCGCGCCACCAAACGTGAACGTCACGCCACCGGTCGCCGTCGTCGGCAGCACCGAGGCCGTCAGTGTGATCGTGTCGCCGTAAACGACCGACCCGTCGATCGCGGCGATCGAGGACCGCTCGCGGGCGATGACGGTAACGGTGCCGTCAACCGTGGTCACGAGGCCGGCGTGATTGCGGGCGGTGAACGGCCGGGTCGAGACGCCCAGCGGGAACTGGACGCCGGTGACGTCCGGATTGATGATCGCGGCGATGCCCGAGAGGTTATCGGAGGCCGCGGCGACAAACACGCCCGGTTCGAGCACGGCGAATCCGACGCCCGTCTGCACGACTTCGATGTGCGGCGCAATCACGACGGGCGGCGTGCGGTCGATGTTAATGACCTTGCCGCCCAGCGCAGGATCGTCCGTGCGATATTCATCGGTGTTGCCGACCAGATCAGTGGCCGGTGGAGTCGCGAACAGGTCGCGGCCTTCGCCGGTCACCGTGACCGTGCCGGTGGCCTGATCGGGTGTCCCATCGCCGATGTCGACACCGGCGTGCTCATCACGAATCACGGTGTCCGCCGTCACGTCGCCGGTGTACCACTCGGTCCCGAAGTCTTGGCTCAGCGGGTCGTCGTTGACGCCAGCCGGGAGCGGCCAGCCGCCGAAAGTCATGGTCGGCGCGCCCATGTCAATTTGGACAACCGCCGTCACTTTCGGCCCGACCGTATCATCCACGGTCACCGGCCAGTACGTGATGTCGGTTTCTGGGCCATAGAGCGGCACGTCAACGTAGCGGACGTCGACGCTGAGCGGCGAAGCGTGGACGCCGGATCCGTAGCGCGGCATGTCGGCACCGCGCACGTACCATTCGATGCTGGTGACGTTGGGGTCGTCGTTCACGGGCGAGAGGCGCACGAACACGCGATGGTTGTACCAGTCACCGGTATCGGTCGTTTGGCTGATCGAGGCGACCGGGGCGCCGAGCGCAGGCGCCGGATAGTCGTAAACGGTATGTTCGGCTGCGCAGCCGGCACAGACGCCGCGCACCACCACAACGACTTCATCGGCACTGGTGGGCTGCGGCGACGACGTGTTGCCCGTGGCGTTAATCCTGAACGTCACGCTCTGGTTGGGCACCGGGTTGGTGTAGGTGAAGGAGTACTCGACCCAGCTGCCGCGCGGAATGTCGTTCGCGCCAAGAGGCTGCAAGGCCGGCGGCAGGGCGTTGACGCTGGTCACCACCACGCCCGGCTCGTCCGGTACGACCGTCACTGTCACCTGGGCAACGTCGGCGATCTTCTCGGCCGGCACGGCGACCGCGAACGAGCCCGTACCGGTGATCGGGGTGGACGCCTGCGCCTGTTCGCGCACAATCGCCAGGTCGGCGAGCTCGATCCGCTGCACCCGGTGGTTGGCGGTATCGATCTTCAGGTAGCGACCGGCCGGATCCAGCCCAGGGCCATTGCCCCACTGTTCGGCCAGGGCGGTCGGGAAACCCTCGATGTCGTCACCGGGGGCCGGCACCTCGAACTGGAACGCTGCAGTCGGCGGCTCGATTGCGGGGGTCAGCGGGTCGTCGAAGGTCATCTCGTAGAACGCCAGGCGCAGGTTGTCGGAGTCGTTGACAACCAGACGGCCGTTGTGATCGATGAGCACGGACGAGGGCGTTTCGAGGGACTCGACGGGCGGCACCTCGCCGAGCGCGAGAACCGGCGGCTCGCCGATCGCGCCGAGCAACACGCCGTTGCGGTCGTAAATGAGAATGCGGTTGTTCCACGAGTCGGCCAGGTAGATGTGGCCCCCGGCGTCGACGGTCACGCCGGTCAGGATGCTGAACTCGCCAACGGCCGACGGATAGCCGAAGGCGCCGCTCACGCAGGCCGTACCCGGCTCGACATTTTGCGGCAGCTGCGCCGGCAGCGTGGCGACCGGGTTGAACCCGGCGTCCATGATCCAGGCGGTGCAGGTGTAGCGGTCGACTACGACGATGCGGTCGTCGGGGTTGGCCGGAGCGGTACCGGGCGCCACGACTGATGCTCCCGGCGTGACGGCGACATAGGTCGGCACGATCTCGCCGGTCACGAGCGGATGGACCGGCACGGTAAAGTGCGATGCGAAGGCGTCGGCACCGACCGCGTCGAAGATGGCAATGCGCGCGTTGCCGCCGTCGGCGACCAGCAGGTGGCTGGCGCCGTCAACCGCCAATCCGTTCGGTGCGTTCAACTTCGAACCCGTCAGGCCGGCCGCGGCACCGGTGGTGTAAGCGTACCCGCCCGTGCCGGGCTCGCCGTTACCGATTGGCTGCGCAAGGGCGAACGCATCGCCCTCGAAGTGCATGGTCGTGACGCGGTGGTTCATGCGGTCCGACACGTACACGGTGGTGCCATCGACGGCGAGGCCCGCCGGATAGAACAACCGGCCTTCAGGAGGCGGCACCATCGAGCCGTCCGCCGCCTTGCACTGGCGGGTCAGGCCCATACCGTCACCGAGATGCGCGAACGTGCATTCGCCGGACGACAGCTGTGAAAAGGCGAGCGCGAGGGTGGCCGCGGTCGACTCCCAAATCTCGTCGCCCACTTCGTTGACGGCAGTGCCGCCCCCGCCATCGTCGACCGGATTGGCAAACTGCGGAGCACCGGCACCGTTGACGTTGGGCTGAATGCGGGAGCCGATGGGGGCGAGCGCCCGCCACATCTCGCCTTGCGCGGCTGGATCGAAGCAGTTGATGAAGCCGGGGCCAACGCCGCACTCACCGACG
>VFMC01000229.1 GCA_006515795.1 Acidimicrobiaceae bacterium
GATGCTGCTCGGGCTGGTCGCCGAGGCCGGGTGCGAGGCGGTCGATCTCGGAATCGTCGGCGACGACGAGGATGCGCTCGAGGTCACGCTGCGCCGCGCCGCCGGCGAGTGTGATGCCATCGTCACCAGTGGCGGGGTGAGCATGGGCGACTACGACGTGGTCAAGGCCGTGCTCTCGCGCATCGCTGACATGCGATGGATGCAGATCGCGATCAAGCCGGCGAAACCGTTCGCGTTCGGTGTGCTCGACGACGGAACGGGTCGCGGAGTGCCTGTGTTCGGATTGCCCGGCAACCCGGTCAGCTCACTCGTCAGCTTCGAGCTCTTCGCCCGGCCGGCCTTGCTGACCATGCTCGGCCGCCGCGCCATCGACCGGCCGCGCTTGCCCGCTATCGCCGACGAGCCACTCACCCGGCATCGCGACGGCAAGACCCACTACGCCCGCGTTCATGGCTCCTTCGCAGCCGACGGGCGCTACCACGTGCGCTCGGTGCGTGGCCAGGGCAGCCACCAACTCGCTGCCACCGCCACCGCCACCGGTTTGGCGATCCTGACCGATGGCGATGGCGTGCCGGCTGGCGACTCGGTCGACGTCATCGTGCTGTCGCTAGGCTGACGGCCATGGATCTCGTCGATCCGTTCGGACGCACAATTCGTGACCTGCGCATCTCGGTCACCGATCGATGCAACTTCCGCTGCACCTACTGCATGCCCGAGGAGGGCATGAAGTGGCTGCCCCGCTCCGACGTGCTGTCGTTCGAGGAGATCGAACGGCTCGCCGGGATCTTCGTCGAGCGGTTCGATGTCGACGGGTTGCGGCTCACCGGTGGCGAGCCCACTGTGCGCGCTCACCTACCGGTGCTGGTCGCCAAGCTCGCCGCGCTGCGGCTCCCGGCCTCGTCACCGTCTCCCAATGCGGGTCGTGCTCCCGACATCGCGCTCACCACCAACGGGGCCACCTTCCGCCTGCTCGCCCACGAGCTCCGCGACGCCGGCCTCCATCGGGTCAACATCAGCCTCGACACGCTTCGTGGCGAACGCTTCCTCGAGATGACCCGGCGCGACGAGCTGCCGCGGGTGCTCGACGGCATCGAAGCCGCCAGGGAGGCAGGGTTCGCGCAGGTGAAGATCAACGCGGTGATCGAACGTGGCGTCAACGACGACGAGATCGTCGACCTGGCCCGGTTCGGTCGTGACAATCACGTCGAGGTGCGGTTCATCGAGTTCATGCCGCTCGACGCGAGCGGCCACTGGATGAACGACAAGGTCGTCGGCCAAGACGAGATCGTCGCCGCGATCGCCGCCGAGTTCCCCGTCGAGCAGATCGCCGCCCGCGGTGCCGCACCGGCAGACAGGTGGCGGTACCTCGACGGCACCGGCACGGTGGGTGTCATCCCCAGCGTCACCAAGCCGTTCTGCGCGGATTGCGATCGGGTCAGGCTCACGGCCGATGGGCAGTTGCGCACCTGCCTGTTCGCGACCACCGAGTTCGATCTGCTGGCGCTCATGCGCGGGGGTGCATCTGACGATGAACTCTCCATGGAGATCCAACGCGCCGTCGGCACCAAGTGGGCCGGCCATCAGATCAACCAGGTGAACTTCATTCGCCCCAACCGGTCGATGAGCCAGATCGGTGGCTGAGCTCCGCCGGTTCGGCGGAGGACTCATCATCACCACGGCAGCGATGTCGGTGGCACTGGCGCTGGCGGCGTCGGCGGCGCCACCGATCACCGCGGTCATCGCGCCGGCCTCGGCGCTGCAACCGGCGGATCGGCTCACGCCGCCCGGACCGTCGCTCGGTGGATGCCCCGTGTTCCCGAGCTCGAACGCGTGGAACACCGACGTCAGCGGATACCCGCTGCACCCTCGTTCGGCGCAGATCATCGCCACGATCCAGTCGGTCGGCGGCGACGACCTGCACCCCGATTTCGGCTCCAACCCCGCCTATGGCATCCCCTACGTCGTCGTATCCGAAGCACAGCCCGTGGTTCCGATCACGTACACGGCCTACGGCGACGAGAGCGATCCGGGCCCGTTCCCGGTTCCGCTGAACGCTCCTGTTGAGGGGGGCGGCGGATCGACCGGTGATCGACACGTGCTCGTCATGCGGCAAGGAACGTGCGAGTTGTTCGAGCTCTACGTCGCCCGCCGAACCGGTGCCGGGTGGTCGGCCGACTCCGGTGCCCGATGGGACCTCACCACCGGTGCGCTCCGGCCGATCGGGTGGACGAGTGCCGATGCCGCCGGCCTGCCGATCCTGCCAGGCCTTGTTCGCTACGACGAGGTGGCGAGCGGGGTCGTTCGGCACGCCATTCGAGTGACGTTCGCCCAGACCCAGCGCGGGTTCATCCTGCCGGCCACCCACTTCGCGTCGTCGCGGACGAACCCCGATCTGCCGCCGATGGGCATGCGCCTGCGCCTCAGTGCGACGTTCGACGTGAACCAGCTCACCGGCCAGGCGCGCGTCATCGCCTCGGCGATGCAGACCTACGGGTTGATCGTCGCCGACAACGGCAGCAACTGGTTCTTCCAGGGGGCACCTGATCCGGCTTGGGACGACGACGACCTCAGCCAGTTGAAAGCCATCCCGGGAACGGCGTTCGAGGTTGTCGACACCGGCCCGGTGCGCACGGATTGACGGGACCGATCGGCAGCGTGCGCGGGCCGGGTCGGGATGTTCACTACGATTGGATGACAGATGAGTGATCTCTCCTTCACCCACCTCGACCCGATGGGCCGCGCCCGAATGGTCGACGTGACCCCCAAAGAACCCACGCATCGCCGAGCCGTGGCGAGGTGCAAGGTGTTCATGCGCCCCGAGACCACGACAGCCGTCGCCAACCGCGAGGTGAAGAAGGGCGATGTGCTGGCCGTGGCCAGGGTGGCCGGCATCCAGGCCGCCAAGCGCACCAGCGACCTGATCCCGCTGTGCCATCCGCTGCTGGTGGGTGCGATCAGCATCAACTTCGAGATCGGCGACGACTTCATCGCCGTCGAAGCCAACGTCGACACCGTCGACCGCACCGGCGTGGAGATGGAAGCGCTGCATGCGTGCGCTACCGCGGCGCTCACGATCTACGACATGTGCAAGTCGGCCGACCGGGCGATGGTGATCGGCGACCTCGCGTTGTGGGAGAAGACCGGCGGTCGCTCCGGTACGTACCGGCGTGACACCAACTCCTCCGATGTTTCGCTTACTGTTACGAACGTAGTAGAATTGTAATGAAAGGCGAGACGGGCCGTTCCCTGCTGTTCAGGGCGATGTCATCTTGCTCGAACCGAAACATGATCCACACCGCTTCACACCAACGCAGGGCACGGTAACCATGGGCAAGATCGTCCTCCTTGCAGTAGCGGCCGCCTGGGCGGCCGTCCTTCTGCCGCCGCTACTGCGGTCACGACTCGACAACCGACCGGGTTCGTCGGTCACCGACTTCCGCCGCCAGCTGTCCACGCTGCAGCGAGCGGTGCCCACCCGGTCGATGACCCCGATGCGCTCGATGGCCCGTCCCCTCGCACAGTCGCCGTTGCCGCGCCCAGCCGCAGGTGGCCGTCCCGGCGTGGCCCGCGCTCACGGCGCGTCCATCCAGGGCGACCGCGAGTCGTACACCGGAGAGCTGCAGCGCCGTCACGATCGCGATCAGATGGTGCACGGTCAGCGCCACCAGCCGGCGCGGCGCGTGTCTCAGCGCGAGGTCGTGCGCCGGCGCCGCACCAACGTGCTGTTCGTCCTGGCACTGGCCAACGTGGTCTCGCTGTTCCTCGCCGGCACCACCAAGTCGTCGGCGATGGTCTACGCATTCGCGTTGGCGTTCGTTTCGCTGTGCGGGTACTGCTACAAGCTGGCCCAGCTGCGCCAGTACGAGCAGGACCGCTTGTACAGCGACGCGAACTGGTTTCACGCCGCCTGAGCAGCGCCGCTACACTCACCAGCTCCAACGGGGGTGTAGCTCAGTTGGCAGAGCGCAACAATCGCACTGTTGAGGCCAGGGGTTCAATTCCCCTCACCTCCACCCGAGGACGACCGGCACGAAGCCGAGTGCCACGCTGTTCATGCAGAAGCGCTGGCCTGTCGACGTGGGGCCGTCGTCGAACACGTGGCCGAGATGGGAACCACACCGCTGGCACCGGGCCTCGGTGCGGATCATGCCGTGACTCCGGTCGACGACCAGCTCGACGACATCGGCCACCTTTGCCTCGGAGAAGCTCGGCCATCCGCTTCCCGATTCGAACTTGGTGTTCGAGTCGAACAGTTCGGCTCCGCAGCCTGCACACGTGTAGGTGCCGTCGTCGTGCGCGTCGACGTACTGTCCGGCCCACGGCCGTTCGGTGGCCGCCTCGCGCAGCACCGAGTACTGCTCGGGCGAGAGCAGTTCACGCCACTCGGTCTCGGTTCGCTCGATCTTGCCCATCTGCTCCTCCTCGTTCCCGTCGTCGGTGCGAGTCATGCTACGTGGCGTCGGCATCTCCGGTTCCGGTGATGATCGCGATGAGGTGCGGCCAAGCCGCGGCGAAGCCGGGATGCAGCGACCGTCGCGGCACCTCCGAAACCGGCACCCAGTCGACGGCGTCGGTCTCGAAGTTCATCGAATCCCCGAACCTGTGCGGAACCTCGACGACGACGGTGGTGTAGTTCCAATCATCGGCAGGCGCGAACACGTACTCCCCGAGCACGCGGTGCCCGTCGGGAGCCGGACCCACCTCCTCCTCGGCCTCGCGGAGGGCGCCGGCGAAAGCTGTTTCACCCGCGTCGAGTGCACCCCCGGCGCACGACCAGGTGCCACCCTCGTGGGCGAAGCCGGATCGGAGCTGCAACATCACGAGCGGCCCGTCGCCGGACCGGTGCACGAAGACGACCCCTGCGGCGCCGAACACACCCCACCGCACGTGGCCGTCGCTGCACCTCACGAATCCGTCCCCGCTCCACCTGGTCGACATCGCCGCCACCTTGGCACATCTGGCGTGAGGTGGGTACGGTGCGACGAGTTCTCCGACGACCGAAAGCACATCTGTGGACTTCGAACTCCCGAACGAGCTCACCGACTACCTCGTCGTGCTCGACGAGTTCATCGAGCGCGAGATCAAGCCGCTGGAGGAGCAGGACGACAACATCCGCTTCTTCGACCACCGCCGCGAGGATGCGCGCACCGACTGGGACCGAGGCGGCCTGCCGAACGAGGGCTGGGAGCAACTGCTGCGCACGGCCCGCGACCTGGCCGATGCCGCCGGTCACTACCGCTATCCGTTCCCCAAGGAGCATGGCGGCCAGGAGGGCACCAATCTGGGCATGGCGGTGATCCGCGAGCACTTCGCCCGCAAGGGGCTCGGTCTGCACAACGACCTCCAGAACGAGCACTCGATCGTCGGCAACAACGTGGGTCTGATGCTGATGATCCACTACGGCACCGACGAACAGAAGGCCGACTGGATCCACGACCTGGCAGAGGGGCGACGCGGTTTCGCCTTCGGCATCACCGAACCCGACCACGGCAGCGACGCCACCCACATGGAGACCACCGCGGTGCGCGACGGTGACGAGTGGGTGATCAACGGCGAGAAGACCTGGAACACCGGAATCCACAGGGCCCAGTACGACATGATCATGGCCCGCACCAGCGGCAAGGCCGGCGACGGCAGCGGCATCACCGCCTTCCTCGTCCCGACCGCGAGTCCCGGGTTCGAGGTGCTGGAGTTCCTGTGGACCTTCAACATGCCGACCGATCACGCTCACATCCGCCTCACCGACGTTCGCGTTCCGAACAGCTCGATCTTCGGTGGCGAGGGTGCCGGCCTACAGGTGGTGCAGCACTTCTTCAACGAGAACCGGATCCGCCAGGCGGCGTCGAGCCTGGGGGCCGCGCAGTACTGCATCGACCAGTCGATCGAGTACGCGAAGCAACGTAAGCCGTTCGGCAAGGCGCTCGCCGCCAACCAGGCCATCCAGTTCCCGCTCGTCGAGCTGCAGACGCAGTGCGAGATGTTGCGCGCGTTCATCCACAAGACGGCCTGGTCGATGGACATGTACGGGGCGTTCTCGCAGAGCGACAAGGTGTCGATGTGCAACTACTGGTCGAACCGGCTGTGCTGCGAAGCCGCGGACCGGGCAATGCAGGTGCACGGCGGCCTCGGCTACTCGCGGCACAAGCCGTTCGAGCACATCTACCGCCACCATCGGCGCTACCGCATCACCGAGGGGGCCGAGGAGATCCAGATGCGCCGCGTTGCCGGATACATGTTCGGGTTCATGAACCAAAGGGCGCCGAAGGGCGTCAGCGAGGAGCCGTAGGGCCTGCCCGTCAGCGCACCCACCTCGCCGAGCCCGTTCCTCGCCGGCGTCGAGCCGATCGTCGAGACCGACGCCGAGGGCAGCGCCGCGATCACCGCGGCGCTGCCACCCGCCCCGGCCTACCTCACCGGCGCCACGTCCTTGCTGTGCGACGAGCTGCGTCCCAATCCGCTGCCGAGGACATCCCCCCTTGACCGGGGGGGGGGCGTTCGTTATACTGCATTGCATCCCCTGAAGTTCTCCCGAATCTTCCACGACTGGAGGGCCGATCCGATGAATCAAGCGCCAATACTAGGAGGTGTCCGATGAGCCAATCACGGACTGTCACAGTCCGACGACACAGCCATTACCGCATATTGGCCTCGGCCTTGTTGATGCTCTCAGTCCTAGCGGTACCGGGGCGTGTCGCAGCAGCTACCTGGTCAATCTACTACAACACTTCGGCCTTCGTGCCGGTCTACTCTTTTTGGGCAGGAACAGGTTATTTGAACATGCAGGGTGAAGGCATGTCCTCTTGCTCATCGGGCTGGACTGTCGCCATGATGGTTATGAGTAGTGGAGGCCATCAAGCGCACAATGTACAGATTGCTTCTAGTGTCTGCGGGGGCAGCTACGGTGTCGTCTTCGGGCACATCGATTCTGGCTACAGGGCGATGTGCACAAATCTGACAGGCGGGAATGAGACCGCCAACTGCAGGAAATATACCTAGTGGAGGAGAGAGCACGATGAAACGAGCTACTCGTATTCTTGTAGCAGCGAGTGCGGTGGCGGGAGCAGGGATCGGAGGATTCGCCGTCACAACCGCCCAAAATCGGTCGACGATTAGTTCAACTACCGAAGCCTTAGAAGCCTCGGAACCACAGACAGAAGCCTCGGGAGCACAGATAGTGGTGTACGAAATAGAGCCTTTAGTCCCCGTCGCACATGGCCCCGATCCGCAGATCTTCGTCGGCGATGTTGGGGCCTCGAAGCTCGCCTCGGAACCTGCGTTCCAGGACGAGCGCGTCACCGTCTACCTCGGCCCCGGGCCGTCCGCTGGCGACACCTGCTTTCGACTGCTAGTCGGTGATGAAACCCATACTGGATGTGTGCCGATCGGCGAGATCAGGACCGGACTTATCTATATTGCGACCCAATCTCATGGCGGGCCTGTGGATGTCATCGGTCTCGTTCCCGACGACGCCACAACCGTGCGCATCGCTGGCTCCGTGATCACCGTTCGAAACAATGTCTGGCACCACGTCGGCTACGCGGGCGACGACCTTGGTTTCGATGTGGTCTCGTCGGACGGATCTAAAGAGGCTACCCGCCGGAAGTAGCTAGCCGGGTCGAAGCAGACCCGCGCCCCGCGCCCGGGCGTGATCGCTCCAGCGGGCTAGGAGGTCTTGAGTCGACTAGCTTCAGACACGGATCGGACCGCGGACACGCCTTGATCGTGTTCTCGGCGATGCGCATCTGATGGATCTCGTCGGCGCCGTCGGCGAAGCGCGCCCAGCGGGCGTGCTGCATCATGTTGGCCAGTGGTGTGTCGGTGCTGTAGCCGAGTGCGCCGTGCACCTGGATGGCCCGATCGATGATCCGGTTGAGGCTGTTGGCCACGAAGTGCTTGGCCATGCTGACCTCGGTGCGGAAGTCGTCGCCGCGGTCGATCTTGTAGGCGGCATGTAGCACCATCAGCTTGCACTGGTACAGCTCCATCGCCGAGTCGGCGATCAACCACTGCACCCCCTGCTTCTCGGCGAGGATGCTGCCGTGGCTGAACCGGTTGAGCGAGCGGTCGACCATCATGTCGAGCGCGGTCTCGGCCTGGGCGATCCAGCGCATGCAGTGCGCCAGGCGGGCCGGTCCGAGGCGGTACTGGCCGAGTCGATGCCCGTTGCCACGCCCCCCGAGGATCTGCGAATCGTGCACGCGCAGGTCTTCGATGACGATCTCGCTGTGCCCGCCAGGACCGTGCATGG
>VFMC01000230.1 GCA_006515795.1 Acidimicrobiaceae bacterium
CGCGCGGACCACTCCGTACGACACGATGACGGCGATGTTCGCGGCGCCACCGCTGGCGGCGGCGGAGAACGGGCCGACACGGTCGACGTGGCGACCCGCCCAGCCGGCCAGGAGCACGGCGGGCACAGCGAAGGCCATCAGGGCCAGGCCGAGCAGCCAGTCGGGCGCGCCGAGGTCGGTGAGGTAGCGGGGGAACAGGGCGTCGTAGGAACCCATCGGAATCATGAACGCAGTGACGACCAAGGCCGAGGCGGCCACGGATCGGTGCCGCAGGAGGAGTGCGCCGCGAAGCAGTGACTCGTGGGGCCGGACAACGTCGGAAGCGGGCGACGGCTGCGGACTCCACCGCGTGGTCAGCACTGGGAAGCCGAAGGCGATCGTGAGGATCGACGCGGCCACGAGGGTGAGCTCGACGCCGACGGCCATCTTTCCCATGACGGCGAACAGTGGTCCCACCGCCATGCCGGCGAGCTCGAGCGATTGCAGGCGACCGATGCGCTGGCCGCGACCTTCGTGCACGTGGCGAACGATCAGGCCGATCGCGGCCGGCACGAAGGCGCCGTAGGCCAGGCCGGCGCCGAGTCGGCCGGCGATGAACCAGGCAACCGAGTTGCCGAAGGCGTACACCAGCGTGGACAGCGCCATCGTGACGATCGCACCACCGATCACCAGCCGCTCGCGCCCTCGGTCGGCGTGAGGTGCGATCAGCAGTTGGGCGACGAGCGCGGCGACGAAGCCGGCGGCTGCCACCCAACCGAGCTGCGAGGTGCTGATGTGGGCGCGTTCTTGCAGATCGGGCAGAAGTGGGAACACGACCATGAACGAACCGGAGAGGGCGAAGGCGCCGAAGTTGAGCGACGTTGTTGACCGCATGGCCAATACTGTATTGGCCGCATGGCCAATACTCAACCGAAAAGGCTACGCTGTGCCGAGTGACACGCATGCAGCCCGAGCAGCGCCGGGCAGCCATCCTCGACGCGGCCGTGGCCGAGATCACCGAGCGCGGCTTCGCGCGCACCGCTTC
This sequence comes from Acidimicrobiaceae bacterium, assembly GCA_006515795.1. Taxonomy (GTDB): domain Bacteria; phylum Actinomycetota; class Acidimicrobiia; order Acidimicrobiales; family Ilumatobacteraceae; genus VFMC01. Next base: position 1,025 of record VFMC01000230.1, read on the forward strand.
GCGTCACGTCGCCGCACGTGCCGGCGTGACCCACGGCCTTCTCCATCACTACTTCCCGGACCACGACTCGTTGCTCGCGGCCGCGTTCGAGCGGGTCGCCCTCGAGGAGATGGATGAGGTGCGCGACACCTTGGCGTCCGATCGCGACCCGCTAGCCCAGCTCCGCGAGCTCACCGAGCCCTACGGGCCGGGCGGCGGCGAGTCGGCCTACCGGTTCTGGTTCGAGGCATGGTCGGAGGCCGCCCACTCCCCGGTGCTGCGGCGCACCTCGGAGCGCGTGGCCAAGGCCTGGCACGAGCTCGTCGTCGGGGTCATCGAACGCGGCAACGCCACCGGTGTCTTCCGGTGTGCGGCCCCTCACGAAGCGGCATGGATCGTGGTTGCCCTGTGCGACGCCTATGCCCTGCACTCCCAGACCGGAGCAGGCGTCGCCCTCCACGAGATGGCCAGCGTCACCAGGCGGATCACCGAGCGCGAGCTCGGGCTGGAACCCGGCACTCTCGCCTGAACCACCGGCGGCGGGTTTTCCCCGCCGTGCAATCCGGACGTCGGACGGGAGAGAGATCAGCAAGACTCGCGCCCATGTCGGCGATCGAGGTGGACGGCCTGCGCAAAACCTTCGATGTGCCGGTGCGTGAGGCAGGCCTGCGGGCCTCGCTGCGCAGCCTGGTGCACCGCGAGACCAAGGAGGTCGTTGCNNNCCACCTTGAAGATGCTGTCGGGCCTGCTCTACCCGTCCAGCGGGAGCTGCCGGGTGCTCGGCCTCGATCCGCGGAATCGACCGGCGGCGCTGCTGCGCCAGATCGCACTCGTGATGGGCAACCGCAACCAGTTGCAGTGGGACCTACCGGCGATGGACTCGTTCGAACTCAACCGGACGATCTACCGGATCCCGAAGGCGGATTTCGTGGAGCTCCGCGATGAGCTGATCGAGTTGCTCGACCTAGGTGGTCTCGTCACCAAGCCGGTGCGCAACCTGTCGCTCGGCGAACGGATGAAGGTCGAGATCGCCGGGGCCTTGCTGCACCGGCCGCAGGTGCTCTTCCTCGACGAGCCCACCATCGGGCTCGACATCACCATGCAGAAGCGGATCAGGTCGTTCGTCGCCGAATACAACGTGCGGTTCGGCGCAACGGTGATGTTGACGAGTCACTACATGGCCGACGTGCAAGCGCTGTGCAAGCGGGTGATCGTCATCCACCACGGCTCCGTGCTGTACGACGGCGACCTGGCGGTGCTGGCCGAACAGGTGGGCGTGGGCAAGACCATCACGGCGCGGCTCGCGACCGGCGAGGAGGTGGTGGTGCGTGCTCCCCGCGCCGAGGTGGCAGGTGCCACCTCGCGCCTGCTCGCCGACCACGACGTCGTCGATCTCACCGTGGAGGACCCACCGATCGACGACGTGATCGAGCAGGTCTTCGCGTCGGGGAACGACCCTTCGTGATCGCGACGTATGCCGCCTACGCCCGCGTGTCGGCACAGCAGCAGTTCCAGTACCGCGCCGCGAACTACTTCTTCATGATCGGCATGGTGGTGGAACCGGTCATCTACCTCGTGGTGTGGAGCACCATCGCCCGGTCGCACGGCGGCCAGATCGAGGGCTTCACGCCCGGCACGTTCGCCGCGTACTACATCGTCTGGACCCTCGTCAGGAACATGAACATCGTGCTCACGCCATTCGCGTGGGAGTGGCGGATCAAGGAGGGCCAGTTCTCGGGCCAGCTGCTGCGCCCGGTCCACCCGATCCACGAGGACCTCGCTTCGTTCATCGGATGGAAGTTCGTGGTGATCCTGCTCTGGCTGCCGATCGCCGGGGTGTTGAGCCTGGTGTTCCGGCCCGAGCTGAGCCCGTCGTTGCTGCAATGTGTGGTGTTCGGGATCGCCATCTGGGGCGCCTATCTGATCAGGGCGATCATGCAGTGGTCGCTCGGTCTGATCACGTTCTGGACCACCCGTGTCGGTGCCATCTTCGACGCCTGGTACCTCAGCGAGATGCTGCTCTCGGGTCGCCTGTTCCCGCTGCAGTTGATGCCCGACTGGATGCAGCGGGTGAGCTGGTTCCTGCTTTGCAGTGCTTCTGGATCGCCGTGGCGATCGCCGTGATGAAGCTCGTTTGGCCGCGTGCGGTGCGCCAGTTCAGCTCGGTGGGCGGCTAGCCGATGAGTCGCGATCCGCACCGGGCCGGGGCCGGCCGACTGACGCGCACGTACCTGCGCGTCGGGATCATGAACGAGATGCAGTACCGCGTCAACTTCTTGATGGAGATGGTGCAATCGCTGCTCCAGATCGGCACGGCACTCGCCGTGCTGGGAATCGTGTTCTCGCACACCGACACCCTGGCTGGGTGGAACCGATCCGAACTGCTTGCCGTCATCGGCGTCTACACGCTCGTGCGCGGCCTGGTGAACATGTTCGTGCAACCGAACATGGAGCGCGTCGTCACCGAGATCCGCGAGGGCAAGCTCGACTACGCGCTCACCAAGCCCGCCGATTCGCAAGTGCTGGTGAGCATCCGCGACGTGCGCTTCTGGCAGATCACCGATGTCGTTGTGGGGATCGTCGTGGTCGTGGTGGCACTGGTGCAACTGCGGGCCACGTTGCAGCCGAGCCACGTGGCGAGCTTCGTCGTAATGCTGGCGGTGGGCACCGTGTCGATCTACAGCTTCTGGCTGATCCTCGCCGCGGCGGCCTTCTGGTTGATCCGCATCAACGAGGTGCAGGAGCTGTTCAACGGGTTGTACCGAGCCGGCCAGTACCCCGTCGGCATCTATCCGAGCTGGTTGAAGTTCGGGCTCACGTTCCTCGTGCCACTGGCGTTCGCGGTCACCGTGCCGGCCGAAGCCGCAACCGGACGACTCAGTTGGTCGGCCGCAGGCATCGCAGTGGCCGCCACATGCGTGCTCGTCGGGTTCTCGCGATGGTTCTGGCTCCGCGGCTTGCGCCGCTACAACGGGGCCTCGGCCTGACCGAGGCGAGCGAACTCAGATCGAACCTCGGCTCACGAACCTGCTGCGCGCTCGGTCGCTCTCGGCTCAGGTCTTGGGGTGCGCGAACAGGAAGTCGATGACGCCGGAGAAGAACGTCGAAGAGATTGCCGGCGAGTGCACACCGCGGTCGATCGTCCAGAGCTCGACGCCGACGCCCGGCGCGCAATCGGCGAAAGCCGCGACCGATGTCTCGGAACCGTCGATGGTGGGCTCGAGGTCGAGCACGGTGGGGGCGGTGGCAGGGGTGGACCCGCACCCGTTGTACCCCGCCCATGTGGCAACAGTGGTCTCTGCCCCCGGGTAGGCGTGCCCGAGGATGTCGCCGCCTTGGTAGTCGATCACTGCGTCGGCTGTGCCGTGGATCTGCAGCACGCTCACCGGCTCACTGGGACTGCAGGTCGACGCGTCGGCGAAGGTTGCACCGGCGACGCTCGCGATGGCAGCGATCGTGCCGGCGTGTTCGCACGCCATCCGGTACGACATGAATCCCCCGTTGGAGTGACCGATGAGATAGATGCGCTGCGGGTCAACCTGGTACTTCGCCTCGACCTGCTCGATGACCGTGCTGAGGTAGGCGGAGTCGTCGACCGCGGTGGCCCCCAGATCGCAGCAGGCGTCGGTGGCGTTCCAGAACTGGTTGCCCCGGCTGTCGGTCGTGCCGTCCGGGTGCACGTAGAGGAAGCCGCGTTCCTCGGCGAGCGGTTGCAACTGGAAGTAGGCCTCTTGGAGCATGCCCGAGGCGGTGTACCCGTGCAGGAGCACCACGAGCGGCACCGCCGCGGAGCCGTCGTAGCTCGCCGGCACGAACACCTCGTACGGCCGGTCGACCGCGGGGGTGCCGGTCGGGGCGACGGTCGGAACGACCACTTTCGCGGTGGTCGCGGTGGTCGCGGTGGTCGCGGTGGTCGCGGTGGTCGCCGGCGTCGTGGGGGTCGCCGGCGTCGTGGGGGCCGCTGTCGCTTGGGCCCCGCCGCCGGAGGAACAGCCGGCGAGAACGATGGCGGTGGCGACGAGCACGTCACGTGGATGCATCGGAGCACTGTACGGGGCCGTGGCTCGTGAGGCCCCCTCTCCGGCTCGACGCAAGGTCGTCCCAGAACATGAGTCGCTACGACTCATGTTTTCTGACTGATTGGTTGTTGACCCGGTGAGCCGGCCTCTAGGCTGGCCGTCAGATCCGCTCACCCCCTCATCTCCAGGAGCACCACCCCATGGCAAAAGCAGTCGGAATCGACCTCGGTACGACCAACTCGGTCGTCGCCGTCCTCGAGGCGGGCGAGCCCGTCGTAATCCCCAACTCCGAAGGCGCACGCACCACCCCCTCGGTGGTTGCCTTCAGCAAGGCCGGTGAAGTGCTCGTCGGCGAAGTGGCCAAGCGCCAGGCCATCACCAACCCCGACCGCACCTTCCGCAGCATCAAGTCGCGCATGGGTGAGTCGTGGAAGAGCGACGATGTCGACGGCAAGCGCTACACGCCGCAAGAGATCAGCGCCCGCACCCTGATGAAGCTGAAGCGCGACGCCGAGGCGTACCTGGGCGACACGGTCACCCAGGCCGTCATCACCGTGCCCGCCTACTTCGACGACGCCCAGCGCACTGCAACCAAGGAAGCCGGCCAGATCGCCGGTCTCGAGGTGCTGCGAATCATCAACGAGCCCACCGCGGCCGCGCTCGCGTACGGTCTCGACAAGGGGGCCGAGGACGAGACGGTGCTGGTGTTCGACCTCGGTGGCGGCACCTTCGACGTGTCGGTGCTCGAGATCGGCGACGGCGTGTTCGAGGTCAAGAGCACCCACGGCGATACCAAGCTCGGCGGCGACGACTGGGACCAACGCATCATCGACTGGCTCGTGAAGCAGTTCAAAGGTGCCCACGGGGTCGACCTCAGTGCCGACCGCATGGCCGCGCAGCGCCTCAAGGAGGCCGCCGAGAAGGCCAAGATCGAACTCAGCCAGGTGCAACAGACCCAGATCAACCTGCCGTTCATCACCGCCACCCCTGAGGGTCCGTTGCACCTCGACGAGAACCTCACCCGGGCCAAGTTCCAAGAGCTCACCGCCGACCTCATCGAGCGCTGCCGGGTGCCGTTCGAACAGGCCATCAAGGACGCCGGCCTGCACAAGGGCCAACTCCATCACGTGCTGCTCGTCGGAGGTTCCACGCGCATGCCGGCCGTTCAGGATCTGGTGCAGACGCTCACCGGCAAGGAACCCAACCGCACGGTCAACCCCGACGAGGTGGTTGCCGTCGGCGCAGCCGTGCAGGCCGGCGTGTTGCGCGGCGACGTGAAGGACGTGCTGCTGCTCGACGTCACGCCGCTGAGCCTCGGCATCGAGACCAAGGGCGGCGTGATGACCAAGCTCATCGAACGCAACACCACCATGTACAACAAGACGCTCGGGAAGTTCCAGCTCGTCGACCTGCCGCCGGCGCCGCGAGGCGTGCCCCAGATCGAGGTCACCTTCGACATCGACGCCAACGGCATCGTCCACGTTTCGGCCAAGGACCGGGCGACCAGCAAGGAGCAGAGCATGACCATCACCGGTCAGAGCACGCTCGACAAGAAAGACATCGACCAGATGGTGCGCGATGCCGAGGCGCACGCCGAGGAAGATCGCCAGCGCCGCGACGAGGCCGAGACTCGCAACAACGCCGACTCGCTCGTGTACCAGACCGAGAAGGTGCTGCGCGAGCAAGGCGAGAAGGTGTCGGCCGACGACAAGTCCGCCGTCGAGGGTCCGCTCGCCGAGTTGAAGACCGCTCTCGGTGGCAACGACATCGCCGCGATCAAGACCGCCCACGAGGCACTCATGGGAGCCAGCCAGGCGTTCAGTCAGAAGCTCTACGAGGCTGCCGCTCGCGACGATGCCAGTGCCGCGGGCACCTCGGCCAGCGGGCAGAGCGGTGCCGGTTCGGTGGATGACGACGAGATCATCGACGCCGAGATCGTCGACGAGATCGTCGACGAGAAGTGAGCGTCGGATCATGAGTGATCCGCACCTCGCTGCCGACCCTGCCGAGGGCGAGTTGGATGACACGCCCGAGGGCGACGTCGACGCGGCGCGCACCGCCGCCGACGCTGTCGAGGAGGCCGAGGAGCTCGTCGAGCACGACGTCGAGGCGCTGCTCGCCGAGCGCGATTCGTTCAAGGACATCGCCCTGCGCCTGCAGGCCGATTTCGAGAACTACCGCAAGCGAGTGGCTGCCCAGCAAGCCGACGAGGTCGATCGGGCGACCGGCAAGATCACCGAATCCATCCTGCCCGTGCTCGACGCATGCGAGGCGGCATTCGCGCATGGCGTCGAGGGGGTCGAACCGATCTGGTCCTCGCTCATCGGGGTGCTGCAGAAGCATGGCCTCGAGGCACTCGACATCGCCGACCAACCGTTCGATCCCGGGGTGGCCGAGGCGGTCCTGCACGAACCCGGTGATGGCGGCGAGGCCGTCGTCGCCGAGGTGCTGCGTACCGGCTACCGCTGGAAGGGCAGGGTGTTGCGCCCGGCCATGGTGAAGGTGCGCGGATAGCGATGGCTGCCCAGCGCGAGTGGTACGAGAAGGACTACTACCAGGTGCTCGGCGTGTCCGAAACGGCAACCGCCAAGGAGATCACCAAGGCCTATCGCAAGCTCGCCCGCGACAGTCACCCCGACACCCACCCCGGCGATGCCAAGGCCGAGGACCGATTCAAGGATGTCAGCACCGCCTACGACGTCCTCGGTGACGACGTCAAGCGCAAGGAGTACGACGAGGTGCGACGCCTCGGCCCGATGGCCGGGTATGCGCCGGGCGGCCGCGCCGGAGGCACTTCGTTCAACGTCGGCTCCGACGGTCTCGGCGACGTGCTCGGTCAGATGTTCGGCCGGGGCCGCCGCGGTGGCGGCGCGTCGGCAGCAGGTGGCCCGCAGCGAGGGGCCGACCTCACGGCCACGCTCACCCTCGACTTCGCCGACGCCGTGAGGGGCCTCACCACCACGCTGTACCTCACGACCGACGCGCAATGCGGCACGTGCAGCGGCTCGGGGGCCAAGCCGGGAACCGTTCCGAAGGTCTGCTCACGTTGTGGCGGGCGCGGGGTGGTCGACGACAACCAGGGCTTCTTCTCCTTCTCGTCGCCATGCACCGCCTGCGGTGGTCGCGGCGTGGTCATCGAGGCGCCGTGCACCACCTGCTACGGCTCGGGCGTCGAGAAGCGGCAGCGCGAGGTACAGGCGCGCATCGCCGCCGGCGTCAGCGACGGGCAGAAGATCCGGCTCAAGGGACGCGATCTGTTCGTCGAGTGCAAGGTGATGCCCCATCACCAGTTCGGGCGCGACGGCAACAACCTCACCGTCCGCGTACCGGTCGCGTTCCCACAGGCGGCACTTGGTGGCGACATCCAGGTCCCCACCCTCGACGGCCCCACCGTCACGCTCCGGTTGCGACCAGGCACACCCTCTGGATCGCGGCATCGGGTGAAGGGCAAGGGAGTGATCACCCCGACCAAGGAGGGCGACCTCATCGTCACGGTCGACGTGCAGGTGCCGACCTCGTTGACGGCTGGTCAACGGGCGGCGATCGAGGCACTTGCGGCCGCGAGTACCGTGACCGACAGGCCGTCAACCGTGAGGTCGTCAGCCCGGAAGTCGTCAGCTGGAAAGCCGGGGGCCGCAGAGCCCGCGGCCGGAGACCCCGCGGCCGGGGAATCGGCCGGGGAAAGGGTCTGATCATGCGCTCGCGTACTCATGCCGTGTACGTCATCTCGGTGGCGGCCGAACTGGCAGGCATGCATCCGCAGACGCTGCGCATCTACGAGCGCCGCGGCCTCGTGCAGCCCGCCCGCACCCAGGGCGGCAACCGCCGCTACAGCGACGTCGACATCGACCGGCTACGGCGAATCCAAGACCTCGCCGCCGACGGGATGAACCTCGAAGGGATCCGGCGGGTGATGGAGCTCGAGGCCGAGGTGGAACGACTTCACGCCGAGATCGAAGAGCTCCGTGAGATCGCCGCGGCGGCATCCGCCGATGCCGAGCGCCGCAGCCCGCGACGCGATCTCGTGCCGCTGCGCCAGAGCGTCGCCGTGTTCGGGGCGCCCCGGCTCGGCGATCGGCGGTGAGCGCGACGAGTCGTTAGCTCGATCAGTCGTGCTCGATCAGCTCGACCAGCCGGCGCCGCCACTCCACGGAACACTTGTCGGCCTGGACGCTGACGAGGGTGGTCTGGTCGAGCGGCAGCACCCCATCGAGCTGTTCGAGCATCCGCTTGTCCTCGGCGCCGATCGCCAGATCGAACCGGATGATCTCCTCGGCCGAAACCGAGAAGTCGTCGTTGCGCCACACCACGAACGTGAAGTACGCGGTGGTGTCGTCGATCGGGGTCGACAGCAGCAACAAGACGTGCTCGAGACCGGTGTGGTACGTGATCGTGCTACGGACATCGAAGGGGAGATGGAAGCCGGAGCTCATCGCTCGTTCCACCACGGGCACCGACTGGCCGCTGGCCAGCGCGCCCAGCGCCGAGTTGTTGGCGCGCACCTCGTAGCGGTAGCCGAACCAACCGTTGTCGAGTGATTCGAGCTCGACCTTCGGCGCCTGGGTCTCCTGTGCCCGCCCGAACGTGGCGACGTGCACGAACGGGAAGTGGGTGATGTCCAGGAAGTTGTCGGTCATGCGGGTGGCCGAAGTTCGCCACACCTCGACCGGCGTGTTGATCCGCCGGAAGCCCGGGTCGTGCTCCTGGGCGATCGCCGGGAGATCGCCCGATGGGGTGCCGACGCACAACCAGACGAGTCCGTACTTCTCCGCGCAGGAGTACGTGACGAGGTGGGCACGGGGTGGGGGTGGGACGTCGGCGGACGCCGAAGGCACGCGCCGGCAGCGACCGTCGTCACCAAAGGCCCATCCGTGGTACGGACAGACCAGGCATCCGTCTTCGGCGAGGTGGCCGGCCGACAGCGGGGCCTCACGGTGGGGGCAGCGGTCGGGCGCGGCCACGACGCCACCGGGGCTGCGGTACAGCACGGCCTTGGTGCCGAGCAACGTGACCGCGACCGGCGCCACGCCCAAGTCGACGCTGCGGGCGACCGCGTACCACGAGTTGCGCAGGGCGGTGTTGGAACAGAGGATGCTGGTGGACATGGTGGACAACCTTCGGATGATCGGCGCGGCAGCCGAAGCCTAGATCACCAACGCCGCCGTCTTGGTCAGACCATCAGTCCATGTTTGCTACTGTGGCGATGTGCAACCGAACACGTTGATCTTCGTCGATTTCCCGTCGGATGATGTCGAGGCCTGTGCGAGCTTCTACGGAGATGTGTTCGGTTGGGAGGTGCAGGGGCGCCCCGCCGGCGTGTTCCACCGCGGCGTGCCTGGCGGCTTCTTCCCGCTCGAGGACGGGTCGCCGTCGACCGTCGGCAACCTCCACGTCGGCTTCAACGATGTGCGGAACTGCCGCCCGCATCCCGACCCGATGGGGGTCGAGCCGCGCCACCTCGCCCGTGACGGACGCGGCGTGCGGGTGTGGATCCTCGTCAGCGACGACGACAGCGAGGATGCCATCTTGGGTCGCGCCGAGCAGCACGGGGCGACCATCCTGTGGCGGCGTCACTACTGGGCCGAGTTCAACGGCTTCAACGGCGCCTTCGAGGATCCATGGGGTACGACCGTCGTGCTGTGGACCAAGGCCGGGACCGATCCGGTCATCCCGGAGGAGTACACGAGTGAGTGAGACCGAACGCCACCACCTGCGCCCGGCGTCCGTGCGCTGGACCCACATCGCCTTGCCGGCGACCGATATGGACCGCTCGATCGAGTGGTACCAGAGCTACACGCCGCTGAGACTGCTCGAGCGTCGCGAGGACGCCGACGGCTACGGTGCTTGGCTCGGTCACCCCGACCAGGGTGACAAGCCGTTCATCTTGGTGCTGGTCAGCTTCTTCAGGGACCAAGACAAGGGCCGCCAGCCGATCATGGCCCCGTTCGCCCACATCGGCATCGAGATGCCCACCAAGCAGGAGGTCGACGCGGTGGCCGAGAAGGGTCGTGCCGATGGCTGCCTGGTGTGGGAGCCGCAATGGATGCCGGATCCGATCGGCTACATCTGCGCGTGCACCGATCCCGACGGCAACATGATCGAGTTCTCGTTCGACCAGGGCGTGTACGAAAAGGCCCAACTGGTCTGGGGTCCGTGACCCCCGCGGCGGTGTGTGCGGCGTACCTGGCCGCGTTTGCCACGGGTGACCCCGACGCCGTCACCTCGCTCGTGACCGACGACTTCGTCAACGAGCACACGGCTGCGCTGGGCACCGGTTGCATAGGCAAGCAGGAGTACGCGCGGCGCGTGCCGGGGTTCCTCGCGGCGATGCCGGGCCTGCGCTACGAGGTCGAGGAGATCATCGCCGACGGTGACAGGGTGGCGGCGGCGTACACGCTCCACACGCGCATCAACGACCGCGATGTGGCCGTGCGCGGCATGATGCGCTTCCGCGTGACCGGAGATCGCATCGCCCATCGCACCGACTACTGGGACAGCCTCGTGTTCAAGGAGCAGGCCGGTTTGGAATGAGCACCGCCACCCGTTTCCTCGGTCACAGCGGCATCGAGGTGTCTTCGCTCGCGTTCGGGGCGATGATGTTCGGCCGCTGGGGGAACACCGACGTCGACGAGTGTCAGCGCATGGTGGTGCGTGCTCTCGATGCCGGTGTCACCCTGTTCGACACGGCCGACATGTACGACGACGGCGCGTCCGAGACGATCCTGGGTGAGGCGCTGCGCGGCCATCGCGACACTGTGGTGCTGGCCACCAAGGTCGGCAACCCGATGGGCGGCGACCCCGCGCGCAGCGGCCTGTCGCGGCGCTGGATCGTGCGGGCCTGCGAGGACAGCCTGCGCCGGCTGCAGGTCGAGCACATCGATCTGTACCAGATGCACCGCCCAGACCCCGACACACCGATCGACGAGACGCTGGCCGCGTTCGAGGAGTTGGTGTTGGCCGGAAAGGTGCGCGCCATCGGCACCTCCACGTTCTCGCCTGCTCAGATCGACGAAGTTGCCGAGCGCGCCACCAACCTGGGCGTGGACGAGCGAGCAGCCGCCGTATTCGGCCCTGGCCCGCGGGATCGAGCGTGAGGTGTTGCCGGCATGTGCGCGCCATGCGCTCGGGGTGATCGTGTGGGCGCCGTTGAACGGCGGATGGCTGACCGGCAAGTACCAGGGCGTGGTGGTCGACGCCGATTCACGCGCTCAGCGCTTCCCCGATCACTTCGATCATGCTCAGGAAGCGATCCGGAGCGAGAAGCGCGCCACGGTCGACGCGTTGGCCCGCATCGCCGACGCCGCCGGGATGTCGTTGAAGCAGCTCGCGCTCGCATTCGTGCTCGACGACCCCACGATCACCGCGGCGATCATCGGGCCGCGCACACTCGCCCAGCTCGACGAGCTGCTCACCCTCGGCCCACTCGTGCTGCCCGGCGGCGTGCGCGCCGCGATCGACCTCGTCATCGAACCCGGTCGCAACGTGAACCCCGCCGACGAGGGCTGATCGACAGCCAGCCTGTCGTCGGGCCTGTCTTCGGCCCTGTCTTCGGCCCAGTCAGATGGTGGGGAACTTGGCTCTGTCGGGGAGCCCTGAACGGGCCGTGATCGACTCACCCATCCGCTGGGCGTCTGCCCACAGCTTCTCCTCGTCGATCGTCGTGCAACGACCGCCCTCCACCACCACCTTGCCGTCGACCAGCACGGTGTGCACACCGCGCCCGTCGGCCGACCACACCAGTTGGTTCATCACGTTCAGAAGCGGCCGCCACTCGGGGCGGTCGGTGTCGTGGAGCACGATGTCGGCCTTGCGGCCCGGCGCCAGCGCGCCGATCTCTTCGTCCATCAGCATCGTGCGTGCCCCGCCCAGGGTGGCCATCTCGTAGGCCTGTTCGGCGGGGAACATCTGTGGGTCGACCCGGGCGTCCTTGAACAGCCCGGCCACGAGGTAGGTGGCGCGCATCAGGTCGCTGTAGTTCGAGGCGTTGTTGCCGTCGGTGCCGATGGAGACGTTGATCCCGCGCTGGACCATCTCGGGCATCTTGCCGAACTGAGTGATGCCATAGCTCACCTTCAGCGCCGTGGTGGGGCAGTGGGCCACGCTCGCGCCGGATTCGGCGATGAGCGCGAGCTCGGCATCGTCGACGCGCACCACATGGGTCATCGCCACGTTGCGGTCCAGGACGCCGATCTCGGCCAGGTGGATCATCGGGCGTTGGCCGAACTCGGCGATGAACGTGTCGGGGTCGAGTTGGCTCGGTGACATGTGGAACGACATGCCGACTCCGTGCTGATCGGCGAGCGCCTTCGCCGCCTTCCACAGAGGATCGCTGCACGTCGTGTGCCCAACCAGGATGCTCCACGCGGCGATCCGGCCACCGGCGTGGGAGCGGTGCTCGTGCAGTTGGCGGTCGAGGTGGCCGATCGCCGCGTCGGTGGTCTGGCGGTAGACCGAAGGCTCCGGCGGCCGGTCCCACACCCAGCGCCCGACCCTGCCGCGGATGCCCACCTCGATCAGCCCGTCGACCACCTCGTCGAGAAACCGGATAGTGCCGGCCTCGAGGAAGCAGGTGGTTCCCGAGCGGAGCATCTCCACCGCGGCGAGCTGTCCCGAGGTGCGCTCCTCGGCGGCGTCGAACAACGAGTACAGCGGGCACAGCCACTCGAACACGTTCTCGACGAACGGGGTGTCGTCGGGGACGTAACCGCGGGTGAGCGGTTCGCCGGTGATGTGGATGTGGGTGTTCACCATGCCGGGGGTGACCACGAAGCGGTCGCCGCCGATCGTGCGGGCCGGTGCGTACTTGGCCAGCAGTTCGCTCGACCTGCCCACGTCGACGATGGTGGTGCCGCGCACCGCGACCGCGCCGTTGCGGATGATGTCGCGGTGGGCGTTCATGGTCACGACCTGGCAACCGTGGATCAGCAGATCGATCGGTCGTGGTGCGGAGTCATCGGTCATGGCGGTCCTCCATGGGTCGGCCGTGGGGTCCGGAGGCTGGCCGGGCGGCAACGTAGACCTGGTTGAAGCCGATCGGTTCGAGCAGGCGGATGGCGTGGAACCCGGCCTCGTCAAGCCACCGGCACACCTGCGCGTTGGTGAGCGTCTCTCCCCGTTCGGTGTTGGCCACCATGGTGAGCCCCATCTGCACGCCGAACGGGTTGTGCTTGCGATCGTTGTCGGCGAAGTAGTCGGCGAGCAGCAGTTGGCCCTCCGGCTTGAGCGCCTGGAAGGCCCGCGCAACGAGCGCCCGGGCGCGCGCGTGGCCCTCGGTGCGACAGACGTGGCCGAGCACCACCACATCGAACGAGCCGGGTTCGAGCTCGATGTGGTGGAAGTCGCCGGGCTGGAACTCGACGCGGTGAGCCAGCCCGCGGTCATCGACGGTGCGCACGGCGAGCTCGATCACCCCCGGCAGGTCGTTGACCACGGCGGTGCTGCCGGGCGATTGTTCGAGGATCGCGATCGCCCACGGGGCACGGCCGGCGCCGAGATCGAGCACGCGCAGGTCCGGGCGGCGCGACCATCCGAGCCGCAGCCCGAGCCGTGAGGCGGCGCGCAGCTGGGTGGGGAACGTGGCCTGAACGAGCGGGCGGTAGAACGCGGCCGGGTCGTCGTCGATCGGCTGGGCCACATGCCCCGTGCGCACCGTGTCGGCCAGCTGCTCCCAGTTCGCGAGTGGGCCCGGGGCCACGCGCACGAGGGCCGCCATCGAGGCGGGACCATCGGTGCAGAGATACCGTTCGGCTGTCTCGGTCAGCTCGTACACATCGTCGACCTGGTCGAGGAACCCGAAGGTGACGAGGGCGTCGCACACGTGCTGCAGGTGCCGAGCCGAGACCGACATGTGATCGGCGAGCGGACCGGCCGACGTGGGGCCAAGGAGCGCGATCGCGTCGAACACGCCGAGCTCGATGGCCGCCACCAGCGTCCAGTACGAGCCGAACCCCTGAACGATCGCCCAGACCGGACCGGAGGGAGGAGGTTTCCGGTCGCGCCACGGCCGCCCGACGCGGGCCATCGTGTGGCCCTTCTTCATCTCCGGGTACGGCGAGTCGACGGTCACGGCCGGCCTCAGCGGGCGTCGATCTGTGGCCAGCGATGGGGGACCACGATGCCGGCCCGGTCGAGCAACGACTGCTGCATCGCCCCGGCCTCTCGCCACAGGGCCTCGGTGTCCACGGTGACGCACCGGCCGCCGCGCACCACCTCGCGGCCGGCCACGAACACGTCGCGCACGGACCGACCGTCGGTGCCCCACACGAGTTGCAGGCCGACGTCACCGCGCGGCGTCCAACCCCAACCGCTGGCGCTGTGGATCACGACGTCGGCCTGCTTGCCGGGTTCGAGCGAGCCGATGCGGTCGGCCATCCCGATGGCCTCGGCCCCGGCGATGGTGGCTAGTTCGAACGCCTCGTGAGCGCCGAAGCGCGTCGGATCGATCCGGCTGTCGCGGGCGATGCCGGCGGCGGCAGCAGCAGCGCGCAAGATGTCGGCCACGTCGCCGGCGTTCGACGCGTCGCACCCGAGCGCGACCCGCCCGCCGCGTTCGACGATGTCGGCATGGCGGCCGGCGCGAGTGACACCCTGGCCGAGGCGCAGGTACGCCCACGGGCAATATGCGATCGCCGTCCGCGAAGCCAGCACCAGCTCGATCTCGGCTTCGTCGAACCACACGCCGTGGGCGAGCAGCAGGTGCGGCCCGAGCACGCCGAGGTGGTCGAGGTGCACGACCGGGCGGCGGCCCGTGCGGGCCAGGTAGCGCTCGGGGTCTGACGATGTCGGCGAGAGGTGCATCGTCATGTTCACGCCCGACGCCTTCGCCAGGTCGGTTGCGCCCACCAGCAGCTCATCGGATGCCAGATCGTGGCCGACAAGGGTGACCCAGCCCTCGACCAGCCCGCCGCGGGGGTACTTCGCCACGACGGCCCGCTGCCGATCCAGCACCTCGTCGACCGTGCCCACGAACGGGCCGACGTCGATGTCCCACCCCCAGGTGCCGATCGTGCCCCGGATGCCTACGGCCTCCATCGCCTTCACGACCCGATCCGGG
>VFMC01000231.1 GCA_006515795.1 Acidimicrobiaceae bacterium
GGGCGAGTTCGGCGGCGAGCAGATCGTTCTCGGCCCGCTCGGTTTCGATGTTCTGCTCCGCGCTGTCGAGACGGGCCCGGAGGCTGTCGAGCAGGGGGCCGCGGACCACCGTCGAGCCGGCGGCAATGCCGACAGCCAAGGCGACGAACACCGCGACCAGGCTGAAGATGTGTTGACGAAGACTGATCATGTGCCGCTCACCATCCGATCCGCGCCCGCAACCACAGCCAGACGCTCCTGAACCAGAGCCTGATCGGCTCGCTCACGGCCACGACGAGCACTACGGCCCTGCCGGCCAAACGGCCGGCGACCATCTGCGCAGGCCCATCGTCGCTCCAGCCGTCGAGCTGGGCGAGTTCGGCGGCGCCTTGTCGAGGAAGTCTTCCATCGAGTTGTGGGTTCCGACGGCGACGATGAGCTCGGTGCCCCGCTCGTAGGCCAGCAACATCGCGATGTCCTCGCTGGTGCCGGTGCTCTCGAACAGCAGGTATTGCAGACCGAGCTCGCGGAGGCGCTTCGCGCCCGGCGCCCGACCGCCCGCATACGCATGCACGATCAGCTCGGCGCCGCAGCGCAGCGCGGCCTCCCCGACCGAGTCCATGTCGCCGATGATGATGTGTGGCTTGAGACCGAGGCTCAACAGCGCATCGGCTCCCCCGTCGACGCCGATCAGCACCGGACGCAGTTCGCGGATGTAGCCAGAGCGATGAAGCGCCAGCAGGTCTTCGCGGAAGTCGATGCCGCGGACCACCACCAGCGTCTGGCGCCCCTTGAACTGCACGGTCGACGGTGGCAGATCGGGACTGTCGGTGGCGAGGTGCCGCTCCTTGCGCAGGTACTCCAAGGTGTTCGAAGCGAAGAGCTCGAGCTGCTGCCCGACGTTGCTGCGCGCTTCGGAAACGCGAGCCACGAGATCGTCCTCGTTCTGCCGATGGCCGACGGCTACCTCGTCGTCGGCGATGAGCAACCGATCGCCATCGATCGTCACGACCTCACCCTCGGAGATCAGTTCCATCACGCCGAGACCAACCTCGTCGAGGAGGATCACACCATGGCGAACCAGTTGCAGCGGCCCGAGGTTCGGGTAGCGACCGGTGAACGACTCGGCCGCGTTCACCACCGCCACGACACCGGCGTCGACCAGCGCGTCGGCGGCGACGAGGTCGATGTCGGAGTGGTTGACCACAGCGATCTCACCGGCTTCGAGTCGTTTCACGAGATCTTTCGTACGACGATCGGCGCGGGCTCGCGCCGTTACCACGAGGTCGGCTCGGGGAACTGTCATCGCCCGCCACGCCGATCGGCACTCGACACGGAACCGAGCAGTTCGGCGGCGTGCTCTCGCGCCACTTCGGAGTCGGGAGAACCTGAAAGCATCCGGGCGATCTCGAGGGTGCGTTCGCCGGCCGACAGCGGCCTCGCGGTGGCGGTGGTGGTGCCGGCCGCGACTTGCTTTGCGACCTGGACCTGATGATCGGCGAGGGCCGCGACCTGAGCGAGGTGGGTGACGACCACCACCTGATGGTCGTCGGCCAGCGAGGCCAGAGCCCGGCCTACGGCCGTGGCCACGGCTCCACCGATGCCGGCGTCGACCTCGTCGAACACGAGCGTCGACGGCGCCTCACTGAGCACCAATCGCAAGGCCAACATCGTGCGGGCCAGCTCTCCTCCCGATGCCACCTTGGTGAGCGGCAGCGGCGGCGAGCCTGGGTTCGCCGACAGAAGGAACACGACATCGTCTCCCGGGTCGGCATCGCCGACGCTCACCTCGACCTCGGCGTGGGGCATGGCCAGGGTTCGCAACACCGACTGCACGCGCCCGGCGAGCGTGCCGGCAGCAGCGCGGCGTGAGCGACCGATCTCGGCCGCGGCGGCGCGCTCGTGGTGGACGGCCACCTTGCGGTCGCGCTCGAGGCGCTCGACGACAAGTTCGTGGCCGCGCAGTTCGGCGAGCCGCTCCTCGGCCTGCGCATGGAAGGTGAGCACGTCGGCCAAAGTGTCGCCGTACTTGCGGCGTAGGTTGTGCAGCAAGTTGCGCCGCTCGGTGATCTCGGCGAGACGATCGGGATCGTCGTCGATCGCCTCGGCGCGATCGCGGACCTCGGCGGCGAGGTCGCCGAGCTCGGCGACCAGCACTCGAAGACGCTCGACGAGGTCGGCGAACGGTGCTCGAGGGGCGAGAGCGAAGAGCGCGACGTTCACGATGTCGAGTGCCCCGTCGTCGTCGTTGAGACTTGCCGAGGCGCGGGCCCCGGCCTCGCGATGTGCTTGGGCTCCGGCCAGGAGGTCTTCGAGTGCTGCCAACTGCTGATCCTCGTCGGGTCCCTGCAAGGTGGCACCTTCCAGCTCGCCGCACTGGAACTCGAGCAGGTCGATCTCGCGGGCCCGGGTGCGCGCGTCGCCGCCCAAGGTTGCCAGGGCGGCATCGATCTCTGTCAGGCGAGCGCGCGCCTTGCGCAGCGGGTCGAGATCGATGCCGGCGAAACGATCCAGCGCGAGACGTTGCGCAGCGACGCCGAGCAGACCCTGATGCGCGTGTTGTCCGTGGATGTCGACAAGGCGCGCGCCGTGTTCGGCCAAGGTTGCGACAGTTGCCAGTCGGCCGTTCACGTAGGCCCGCGACCTGCCCTCGGTGGGGATGACCCGGGCCAGGACGACTTCCTCATCGCCATCGACGAATCGGCCCTCCACCCTCGCCTCGGTGGCCCCGGCGCGGACCATCGCGGCATCGGCGCGGCCACCGACGATCAGGCTGATCGCATCGACCAGCATCGTCTTGCCCGCTCCCGTCTCACCGGTGAACGCGGTGTACCCGGACTGCACGACGAGGTCGAGCAAGGCGATCACGCCGAGATCTTCGATGTGGAGTTCGGTGAGCATCAGCGATCGGACAGTCCGAACTTGGTCTTGAGGATCTGGTGGAAACGACGCTTCCCGAATCGCACGAACCGGGCGGACGCGGCGGAGGCGCTGACGGTGACCGTATCGCCCTCGGCCAGCGACGCGGCACGTTGGCCGTCGACGGACAGCGCAACCGGTCGATGACCGATCACCTCCACCTGGACGGTCTCGTCGGGGTCGAGCACCAACGATCGATCGAACAGCATGTGCGGCGAGACCGGCGTTAGCAGCAACGCCCGATGACGCGGTGATACAACCGGTCCACGCGCCGAGAACGAATAGGCGGTCGACCCGGTCGGCGTGGCCACGATGAACCCGTCGGCCGCATAGGACGTGAACGGTTCGCCGTCGATGCGCACCAGCAGCCGAACGGTGTGCCCCGCTTCCTGCTTCTCGAGCACGCCCTCGTTGAGCGCCATGAACCGTTCCTGCCGACCAGAGCCGGTTCGGTCGACCACCACGTCGAGCATCATCCTGACATCGATCTCCCAATCGCCGCGCTCGGCGTCGGGACCGGCGACGAAACGCTCGAGCGCGGCGGTGAGCGCCGGCGGCTCGACCTCGGTGAGGTAGCCGAGGAGTCCGACGTTCACCCCGAGCAGTGGGACGGGTGCGCCGGCCAGCATCTGCACCGAGCGCAGCATCGTGCCGTCGCCCCCGAGGCTGACGACCAGGTCGGCGGTGGCCGGCTCGGCGGGACGATCGCCAGCGCCGAGGCATCGTCGGCCGTCATCCATGCCTCATGACCACGCTCGCGCAACCACGACGCGGCCACCTGGGCGAGCGCGGCGGCCTCGGCGCGTTGGTGGTGGGCGACCAGCAGCACCCGCATCGTCGTCACACCTCCCCCACTGATCCAGGCCCCAACGCTCCAGGCCCCGGTGATCGAGCATGCACCAGGAACTCATGATTGCCGTCGGCCCCGCTGATCGGCGAGTCGGTCCACGCCACCACGGTGCAGCGGTGTTGCAGCAGGCATGCTTCCACCTCGCCACGCACCCGTGCATGGATGGCGGTGTCGGTGATGATGCCGTGCCCGCGCGACACCTCCTGGCGGCCGGCCTCGAACTGCGGTTTCACCAGCAGGACGAGATCGCCTTGCGGGACGACGAGACCGGCAAGCACACCGATCACCTTCGTGAGCGAGATGAACGAAAGGTCGGCCACCACCACGGCCGGCCGGAACGGCAGTTGATCGACGGTGAGGTCGCGAACGTTGTGCCGCTCAACCACCACCACCCGTTCGTCGCCGCGGATCTTCGGATGGAGCTGGCCGTGACCCACGTCGACGGCCACCACCCGACGCGCCCCGCGCTGCAGCAGGCAGTCGGTGAACCCGCCGGTAGACGCTCCGGCATCGAGTGCATCCGCATCGCTGACGTCGAGCCCGAACTCATCGAGCGCGGCGTCGAGCTTCAGCCCTCCACGGCTCACGAACCGCGGCGGATCGCCGGTTACGGTGACCGCGTCGGCCGTGCTGACGAGCCGCGACGACTTCTCGGCGACGGCCCCGTTCACGAGCACGCGCCGCAGATCGATCGTGCGGGCTGCGTCGCTACGACTGGCCACGAGACCACGCCTCACCATCTCCGCATCGAGACGAAGCCGCCGCGACACGCCTCAGCGCTTCGCGGCTCTCGTGGCCACGACCTTGGCCACGCCCGACGTACCGGCCGCCTTCTTGGCCGCGGGCTTCTTGGCCGCGGACTTCTTGGCCGCGGACTTCTTGGCCGGAGCCTTCTTGGCCGGAGCCTTCTTGGCCGGAGCCTTCTTGGCCGGCGCTGCGGCTGCCGGTGCCGGTGCCGCGGTGCGCTTCGCCATTGCCCCGACCGACTTGGCCAGGTCTTCGATCCGGTCCTCGATGCCGTCGACCCGATCGGCGAAGCGGGCGAGCTGCTTGGCCACCTCGGACTGCACCACCGACAGCAGCTGCTCGGTGGATGAGCGGCCGCGATCGACCAGCTCTTGAACCGTCTTGCCGGCGTCCTTCTTTCGAAGTTGCCCGGCCTTCACGAACTCGCTGACGAGCTTTTCGGCCGAGCTCTGCGACATCTCGGTGAACTGCACGCCTGCATCGAGCATCTTCTTCACGATCGTGTGTGGTGCCATGTCGAAAAGTGTACTGCTGCGGTGTCACACACCGAAGGGCACAGCCGTTTGCTGCAGCTCGTCGTCGGCGAGCAGCTGATCCACCACCGCACCGAGATCGTCACCGGTCAGATCGGGAATCGGCTCGATCCGTGTGCCACGGTCGGTCACACCCGACCACACGTGCGCGTAGCGGCAACCCAGCTCGCGGGCGAACAAGCCGTCGGTGGAAGGCCGATCACCCACCATCACCGAGGTCTTCACGTTTGCTTCGCCGATGATCTGGCGCACGAGCTCCGCCATCGCCGCGTGTGGCTTGCCGGCCAGCACCGGGTCGGCGCCCGAACCGACCGCGACCGCGGCCAGGATGGCGCCACCGCCAGGGATCAGTCCATCGGGCGTCGGGTAGGTGGCGTCGTCGTTGGTGCCGATCAGCCGCGCCCCTTGTCGAACCGCTGTCGCGGTCCGCCGCAACCCCTCGTAGTCGAAGGTGCGGTGGAAGCCGACGATGACCGCGTCGAACGGGGGCTCGTGCACCGCAAACGCACCGCGCCGCTCGACCGCCTCGACCACCCCGAACCCTCCGCTGACCAGAACCCGGTCGCCCGGCTCCAGCAGGCTCGCCGCCGCCAAGGCCGACGAGACCACGTCGCCGACTGCCGGGATGCCGATCGCGGCGAGTGCGGCCTCGTTCTCGGCGATGGTGGCCGCGGAGTTGTTGGTGACGAACACCACGCGCCAGCCGGCGCGGCGGGCCCGTTCGACCGCATCCACCGATCCGGGGATCGGCTGGTGGGCGAGCCAGATGACGCCGTCCAGATCGAGCAGCAGGGCACGCGCCGCGGAGCGCTGGGTCGATGACGTCACCATCTGGCCATCGTGGCATGCGAACTGACAATCTGTGCGCGTGCCTCGCTTCGAACCCTTCTCCGCCCTCCGCTACGCGTCGAGCGTCGATCTCGACTCTGCCGCCGCCCCACCGTACGACGTGTTGTCGACAGCCGATGTGAGTCGCCTCCTCGCTCGACATCCCGACAACATCGTTCGGGTCGACGTTCCCGGCCCCGACGACGATCCCCTCCGTTACGACAACGCCGCGACGATCTTGCGAGCATGGGAGTCTTCGGCCGTGATGGTGCGCGACCGAGCACCGTCGTTCACCCTGTATCGCATGCGGTTCGTCACCGAGGACGGAGTCGAGCGAACCACCGTCGGAGTGCTCGGAGCACTCGAGGTGGTCGACGAAGGCGCCGGCGGCGTGCTCCCCCACGAGCGGACCACACCGAAGGCCAAGACCGATCGCCTCGATCTCACCAGGGCAACCGTGGCCAACCTCTCGCCGGTGTGGGGCCTGTCGCTCACCACCGGTCTCACCGAGTTGCTCATAGAACCGGCGGAGCCGATGGGCAGGTGCACCGACGAGGACGGGGTCGTCCACACCGTGGAGCGCGTCACCGATCCGGCCCGGATCGCCGACATCGGCGCAGCGGTCGGCGCGAGTCCCGTCCTGATCGCCGACGGACATCATCGCTACGCGATCAGTCGCACCTATCGCGACGAGCGCCGCGCCGACGACGGTCGTGGGCCATGGGATCTCACCCTCGCGTACGTCGGCGAGCTCGTCGCGTCGCAGCTCAGCATCGACGCGATCCACCGCCTGTACGCGGGCGCCCCGTACAGCCAGATCCAGGCTGAGCTGGCTCGATCGTTCCACCTCAGTCCTGCGGGCCGGATCGACGCGGGCATCACTCGGGAGATGGTCGGCCGTGGTGCGCTCTGTCTGGTGGCGCCCGACCGCACCGGCACGTGGCTCGAACCCCGCGACGGCGCCTTCGACGGCGTGAGGTCTCTCGATGGCGCATGGCTCGAGCATGCCCTCGACGGCGTCGAGGTGGACGTCGGCTACCAGCACGGGGTCGGCACCGTGGTCGACCTGGTGGCTGCAGGGTCGGTGACTGCCGGAGTGCTCATCCGGCCGACCGGCATCGATGAGATCCGCCGCACCGCCGACGAGGGCCTCCTGATGCCGCCGAAGTCGACGTTCTTCACACCGAAGCTGCGGACCGGGTTGGTGGTCAGGCCGTTGGCCTGACCGGAGCTACTTGGCGATCGACTTGCCGGTGGAACCGAGGTCGGCGAACGCCTCACCGAGGCGCGCGACCATGCCGACCTCGGCGGCGCGCAGCCACTTGCGGGGATCGTAGAAGCTCTTGAACGGCGTTCCATCGTCGGGGTCGATCTGGTACTTGAAGGCCTTCGAATGGGCATCGACGAACTCGCCGACGGGCGCGGAGAACGCGAACTGGGTGTCGGTGTCGATGTTCATCTTGAACACCCCGTAGCTCACGGCCTCGGCGATCTGCGCCTTGTCGGACCCGGAACCACCGTGGAACACGAGGTCGAGCGGGCGTGGACCCGTGGAACGCGACGACGAGACCAGATCCTGCGACGCCTTGAGGATCTCGGGGCGGAGCTTGACGTTGCCCGGCTTGTAGACGCCGTGCACGTTGCCGAACGACGCCGCCACCGAGAACCGCCCGATCGGGTTCAACACGTCGTAGGCATGAAGCACGTCGTCGGGCTGGGTGTAGAGCTTGGCGTCCGTTCGAGCACGCGGGCGCATTCGCCGACGTTCCACTCCAACGGCTCCTCCGACAGGTCGAGCATGTGCGAGCTGAACAGCGGTGACCCCGTCTCGTCGAAGAACCGTTCACCATGATCGAGCATCCCCTCAACCCATGGGATCAGCTTCTTGTTGGCATGGTCGGTGTGCAACACGACGCAGACGCCATAGTGCGCGGCCATCATGTGCACATGACGGGCGGCAGAGACGGCGCCTAGCACCTTGGCCGTAGCGCTATCGGGAAATCCCTGTCCGGCGTAGAACTGGGCGCCACCGTTGGAGAGTTGGATGACGACGTCGGCGCGGTTCTTGGCCGCAGCTTCGAGCACTGCGTTGACGGTGTTGGTGCCTGTGACGTTGACCGCCGGCAACGCGTAGCCGCCGGACTTGCAGGCAGCCACGAGGGCATCGTAGGAAGCTCCGGTGACCACCCCCGCGGGAAGTGCTGTCGCTGCCGGGGTGGGGGCTACCGATGTGCTCACGGACGTGGTCTCCTGGTGGGTGCGCGTGGCGCTCACTCGAGCGCCGGCAGCACCGATCGTAGCCGTGCCGCTTCGTGAGGATCGAGAACGCGGAGCGCGCGTTTCAGCGCCACCATCGAAGATCCACGGCCCGTGAGCTCGACCATCGACTGGGCGACGACCTCGGTGCGGCTCTGGGTGACGCCGCCCACACGGAAGAAGCGCCGACGAACACGACCGGCGACGTAGAGGGTGGTTCCAGTGCCCCAGCCGGCCTTTGGCAACGCTCCGTGCCACGACACCGGGACGGTGAGCATTCCATCGGCGGATGGGGTGGACAGCTCGATCGACCATCGCAGCTCTCCGCTGGGAAGTTCGGTGCAGCGCGGATCGGAGCTGAGCTGTCCGCACAAGATGACGACGTTCATGAGTGCCTCCCGGTGCAAGCGGTATGGGGCTCGACGCGACATCGGGGGATCCGGGTGTCTCGAGCAATGCGCCAGGGGAAGCAAGGATCACCGTACTCCGCCGGTGTGACACCGACGCCGGGCCCGGTTCAGGTGCGGCCGGGCCGCTTCGGCGGGTGTCAGCGTCCTAGGCCGGCGAGGCGCTGCACGACGTCAGCGAACTCGCTGTCGTGCTGCGCGACCAGCCCGAAGAACCGTCGCGCCTCGATGATGTCGCCCGAACGATCGAGCAGGTCGGCCAGCACGTACCACTGGCGCAGATGATGCTCGCGCACCTTCTTCGGCAGAGCACGGGCCTTGTCGAGCACTGCCAACGCGCCGCGGACGTCGCCCTGATCGGCCAACGCGCCAGCGGCAACGATGCGCCCTTCGGCCATCAGCGCCGGCTCCGGCGAGGCCGCCTTGAGCTCGGTCCACAGCTCCTGCACCGAGTCGTAACGCTTCAGCGCCCGGTAGCAATCGGCGAGCACAGCATGGTGGCGCACGGAATGATCGAGGTTGCGGGCCAGCTCCAGCTCGGCGATGGCCTTGCGCCACTCACCAGTGGCATAGAAACTCAGTCCGGCGATCTCGTGTGCCATCGCCACCTTCGGGAGGTCGCGCAGCACCGGACGCACCATTCGGCGGGCGTCGTCGTACCGACCACGATCGAGCGCTTCCGCGGCCGACGTGAGCCGTTCGCGATACCGACCGGCACGCTGGGTTCCCGCCTCTCGCTCGACCTCGGCGACGGCGCCGGGATCGAGCTCGGATGGCCGCCGGCCACGTCGGGCAGGCGCGGCTTCGGTTCCTTGGGCGCGTTCGACGGGCTCCTCGGCGACGTCGCGCAGCGGGCCATCGTCGACCCAAC
>VFMC01000232.1:0-2991 GCA_006515795.1 Acidimicrobiaceae bacterium
CGCCAAGATCGTCGAGACCGTGCCGTGGTACGACGCCAAGCTGTACGCCAGCACGCAGGTGATCGACGAGGCGCGCCACGTCGAGGTGTTCGCCAGGTACCTCGAGGAGAAGCTCGGCGGCGGCTACCACGTCAACGCCCACCTACGCATGCTCCTCGACGACATCATCAACGACAGCCGGTGGGACATGACCTACCTCGGCATGCAGGTGATGGTCGAGGGGCTCGCCCTCGCTGCGTTCGGCTTCCTCCACCAGACCACCGGTGAGCCGCTGTTGAAGCAGATCCTGCGTTACGTGATGAGCGATGAGGCCCGCCACGTGGCCTTCGGTGTGCTCAGCCTCAAGGAGGTCTACGACGGCATGACCGATGCCGAGCTGAAGGATCGCCAGGAGTTCGCCTTCGAGGCAGCCGTGCGCATGCGCGACCGGTTCATGAGCCAGGAGGTGTGGGAGCGGATGGGGGTGCCGGTGAAGGACATCGCCCCGATGGTGCTGGCCGACCCGACCCGCGGCCTGTTCCAGTCGATGCTGTTCAGCAAGATCGTGCCGAACTGCAAGAAGCTCGGGCTGCTCGATCGCAACGACAAGTGGCTCCGCCACCGGTTCGAGGAGATGGGTGTGATCCAGTTCGAGGATTGGGCCGACACCGGTGAGGAGTACACGGCCTTCGCCCTCGACGCCCCGCCGCCCGAAGGGGCGATCGTCGGAGAGTCTCCGGCAAAGGGCGACTGATCAGGCGTCTGCCGACTCCTCGGGGTCGGGCACCACGAGCACCGGGATGGTCGACCGGTGAATGATCTCGTAAGTGGTCGACCCGAGCAGCGCGGCGCGCAGGGGCCCGGCGCCGCCGTGACCGACGACGATCATCGAAGCTCCCCGCGCCTCGGCCGCGCGCATCAGGCTGTCGACCGCCCGGTCGCGCACCAGCTCGACATCGATGGCGACGTCGGGGTTGGCGCGGATGAGGCGTTCGCGGACAGCGGTGGAGACCTCGTCGGCGACCGCTTCGAGCTGCTCCTCGAGCGGCCCCCCTCGTGGCCCGAGCGTCGACAGGTCGTAGCCGAACACGAGCACCACTGTGCTCCCGAGTGCTCTCGCGAGTGTCACGGCATGCTCGGCGGCGTGATCGCCGCTGCCGTCCGGACCGATCCCGACGATGATGTCAGCCGCCACGTCGGCCTCCCTTGGTGTAGGTGCCGAGCGGAGCGGCGAGGGTGTCCTCCCCGTAGGGATCCGGCACGGTGTCGGGTGGGTCCGGAGCGTAGGAGAAGAACGTCGGGTACTTCATGCTGCACCAGAGCATCAACGGCACGCCCAACAACAGCAGCAGCGTGCCGATGACCAGCACCGTACCCACCCCGAACAGGGTGCCGTAGCCGTAGTCGGCGTTGCGGGCGTCCCACACCGTCTTGCAGAACACGTAGATCAACACGGTTCCGCCGAAGCCGGGCAGCACTCCCATCAGGACGAAGTTCTTGATCGACGTGGTGAGATGACGCCGGTAGTACACGATGCACGAGACGCCTGACAGCCCGTAGTACACGGCGATCGCCATGCCGACGGCGGCGATCGAGGCGCTGTAGGCATCGGTTTCGGTGTTGTTGCTGACGACGACGAGCATGAGGTACCAGAGGACCGATCCGGCGCCGAACAACCACGTGCTGAAGTCGGGCGTCAACCGTTTGCGGTCGATGCGGGCGAGCTTGGCCGGCGCCGCGCCATGTGAACCCATCGACAACATCGTGCGCGTGGCCGGCAGGATCGTGGTCTGGCACGACGCGGCGGCCGAGGTGAGCACCGCGATCACCAGCAGCTTCACCATCCAGGTCGGCAATGCGACCTTGCCGAGCTGGTAGATCGCCTCGTCGGCGTTGTCGGTGACGAACGCCGGCCCGAGCAGCGAGACAGCGCCGTAGCTCACGATCAGGTAGATCGCCAGCAGGATGAGCGTCGAGAGCACCGCGGCGCGACCCGGGGTCTTGCTGGAGTCCTTCGACTCCTCGTTCACCGACACGCACGTGTCCCAGCCCCAGTAGATGAACACGGCCAGCACGAGGCCGGCGATGATGCCGCTCGAGGACAGCCCGGTCGGCGACATCCACGACAGGCTCGGCGTGACGGACTGATAGGTGACATCACCGACGGTCTCGGTGACGCCGTCGCCGAACGACTTGGCCAGCGCGATGACCGCGAAGATGGCCAGCACCACCAGCTCGGTGCCGAGCAGCAGCACCTGCGAACGCGCTGACAGCTCGATGCCTTTCCAGCAGATCCATGTCATCGCGACGATGAACAAGATGCCGATCGACGTGGTGAGGTAGATGTTGTCGGCGGCGCTCTCGCTGAACAGCAAGACCATGTACTGCCCGGAAATGCCGGCGAGGTTGGGCATGATCACGAGGTCGGCGACGATGCATCCCCAGCCGGCGATCCACCCGGCCTTCGGACCGAAGGCGCGTACACCCCAGGTGAAGTTCGTGCCGCAGTCCGGATCGGCCTTGTTCATGTAGAAGAACGAGGCGGCGATGCACGCCATCGGCACGAAGGCGAACAGCATGATGAAAGGTGCCTTCACGCCGACCTCGTCGGTGACGAAGCCGATGCTCGCGGCAAGGCTGTAGCCGGGAGCGGTGGAGGCCACGCCGATCACGATGACGGCAACGAGGCCGAGCGTGCCTCCCTTCAACCCCTTGTCGGCCATTGCCGGTTCTTGGACCACTGTGCTCATGCGCCCCCCTCGGCGTCGGCATCGATACCGGCACAGGATGGCACATCGGAGGGCCGTGAGTTGACTGACCGTTCAGGATACAAGTAGGATACAAGTTGTGGATGATGAATGGGACCCCGAGGTGTACCGCCGGTTCGCTGCCGAACGGGCGCAGCCGTTCCACGATCTGCTCGCTCTGGTGGCGCCGGTGCCGTCGGGCGTCGCCGTCGACCTGGGCTGCGGCCCGGGCGAGCTGACCGCGCTGGCGGCCGACCGGCTCGGC
>VFMC01000232.1:3046-7048 GCA_006515795.1 Acidimicrobiaceae bacterium
CAACTCGGAGGCGATGCTCGGCGCGGCAGCCGCTCATGCGCGACCGGGCCTGTCGTTCGTGCACGGCGACATCGCCACGTGGACGTCGGTGGCCGATCACGATCTCGTGCTCGCGGCAGCGAGCCTGCAGTGGGTGCCTGATCATCCTGGCGTTCTTGCCAGGTGGGCCGGCGCCCTTCGACCGGGTGGGCAACTCGCGGTGCAGGTGCCCGCCAACGCGCACATGCCGGCACACACCGTGGCCGCCGAGCTGGCCGAGACCGAGCCGTTCCTCTCCGCCTTCGGGCCTGATGGCCCACCGCCCGATCCCGTGCTGTGCAACGTGCTCGAGCCCGAGCAGTACTCGCAGTTGGTCCATCAGCTCGGGTTCGAGCGCCAGCACGTGAGGCTGGTGGTGTACCCGCACGTCCTGCCCACGAGCCGGCACGTCGTCGATTGGGTGCGCGGCACGATGCTCACCCGCTTCGAGCAGCGGCTGCCACCCGAGCTGTTCAGGGTGTTCGTTGCCGAGTACGAAGTAGCTCTGCTCGACGTCATCGGCCGCCACTCGCCGCACTTCTTCCCGTTTCGCCGGATCTTGCTGTGGGGCCGTTTCCCGTGAGCCGCGGCCGGCCGCACCACCTGGTGCGGTATCGGCCGATGCTCTACGCTGGAGCCCGCCATGGCTCACGCGTCCGACCCGTTCTTCCGCACCTTTCACGCCCTGCGGATCAAGGGTTTCGCCAAGGCGGAAGTGGTGGCCGAGGTATCCGACCTGCCGCTCACGGTGGTCGACCAGCACCTCGCCGATCTCCAAGGTCGCGACTGGGCGATGTACCGCGAGGCGCGGATGTTGTGGCAGCTCACCCCGGTCGGTCGTGAAGAGCACAAGACCGCGCTGGTGGCCGACGTCGGGCACACCCACATCGCCGATGCGCTCCGCGATTCGTATCGGGTGTTCCTGGACATCAACGAACGGTTCAAGGAGCTGTGCGGCGACTGGCAGCTGCGCGATGGCGCCGCCAACGACCACGCCGACGCCGCCTACGATCGCGCCATCGCGCAACGGCTGGTCGCGCTGAGCGACGAGGCCGTGCCAGTCGTGAACACCATGGGTGAGGTCTTGGCTCGCCTCGCGCCCTACGCGCCGAGATTGGTATCGACGTGCCGGCGGGTGGTCGCGGGTGAAACGAATATGTTCACCGGCGTCATGTGCGGTAGCTACCACGATGTGTGGATGGAGCTCCACGAAGACCTCATCCTCACCCAGGGCATCGATCGTTCCGCCGAGGGTTCGTTCTGATGGCGCGGTTCGGTCGGGTGCTCTCGGCGATGGTCACGCCGTTCGATGCCGACGGCCGCCTCGATCTCGACGTGGCCCAGCAACTCGCCCGCCATCTGCAGCACCATGGCAACGACGGCCTCGTGATCGCCGGCACCACGGGTGAGGCACCGGTGCTGTCCGACGACGAGCGGCTGTCGCTGTTCGCCGCAGTGATCGAGGCTGTCAGCGTTCCGGTCATAGCCGGCACCGGCACCAACGACACGGCGCACTCGGTGCACCTCACCCGCGAGGCGCACGCGCTCGGTGCGGCCGGCGTGCTGGCCGTGTGCCCGTACTACAACCGCCCGTCACAAGCGGGGATCGAAGCCCACATCCGGGCCATGGCCGCAGCCAGCCCGGCGCCCGTGATGATCTACGACATCCCGGTACGCACCGGTCGCAAGATCGCCACGGCGGTTCTGATGCGGCTCGCCAACGAAGTGGCGAACGTCGTGGCGTTGAAGGATGCGGCCGGCAACCCCGGCGAGACAGCGGCGCTCATCAGCGCCGCGCCCGACGGGTTCGAGGTGTACAGCGGCGACGACGTGATGACGTTGCCGCTGCTCGCCTGTGGCATCGTCGGCACGGTCGGGGTGGCCACCCACTGGACGGGGCCCGACCACCAGGAGATGTTCGACCTCTGGGAGAAGGGCGACGTGGTAGGCGCCCGGCTGGTCAACAGCCGGATGCTGGAGAGCTTCGCGTTCGAGACCGGTGACGACGCGCCGAACCCGATCCCCACCAAGGCGATGATGCGCCATCTCGGTGTTGCCGTCGGTCAGGCCCGCCTGCCTATGGGCGACGCGCCCGCGTTCATCGACGACCGAGCCCCACAGGTGTGGTCGAATCTGCAACGCTGGCGCGATGCATACCCCCAACGACCCGATCGCTGACCTGTGAGCTCGAAGGTCACCACGTCAAAACGCTCGGGGGCCAGCCCCACCGTCCGGATCGCCTTCCTCGGAGGGCTCGGTGAGATCGGCCGCAACTGCATGGCGGTCGAACACGACGACCGGATCCTGTTGATCGACTGCGGTCTGATGTTTCCCGATGCCGACATGCATGGGATCGATCTCGTCCTGCCCGACTTCACCTACCTGCGCGACAACGCCGATCGCATCGAAGGCTGCGTCGTCACCCACGGCCACGAAGACCACGTCGGCGCGCTGCAGTACCTGCTGCGCGATCTCAGCTTCCCGATCTTCGGATCAGCCGTCGCCCTCGGTCTGGCCCGCAACCGCATCGAGGAAGCCGGTCTGCTCGGCCGCACGAAGTTGGTCACGGTCGGCGACGGCGAGCGACTCAAGATCGGCCCGTTCGATGTCGAGTTCATCCCCGTCACCCATTCCGTTCCGCATGCGCACGCCATCGCCCTGCACACCCCACAGGGGGTGGTCGTGCACTCGGGCGACTTCAAGCTCGACCTCACCCCGGTCGACGGCCGCACCACCGATCTGGGGCGGATCGGGTCGCTGGCATCGAACGAGGGCATCCGGCTGCTGCTCGCCGACTCCACCAACGCCGAAGAGCACGGGCATGCGCCGAGTGAGAGCAGCGTCGGCCCGGTGCTGCGCCAGCTGTTCCGCGAGCAGCCAGATCGGCGCATCATCACGGCGAGCTTCGCCAGCCACCTGCACCGCATCCAGCAGATCGCCGATGCCGCGGTGGCCACGGGACGGGTGGTGGCCACGCTCGGTCTGAGCATGAAGAAGAACGTGCGCATGGGGCGCGACCTCGGCATCTTGAAGATCCCCGACGCATCGCTGGTCGACATCGACGACATCGATCAGTACCCACCGGGCAAGGTGTGCATCGTGTCCACCGGGTCCCAGGGTGAGCCGATGTCGGCGCTGGCGCTGCTCGCTCGCGGTGAGAGCAAGTTCGTGAAGGTCGGCGAGCACGACACCGTGATCCTCTCGAGCCACGCGATCCCCGGCAACGAGGGCAACGTCAACCGGGTGATCGACGGACTGCTGCGCGCCGGGTGCGAGGTGGTGCACAGCGGCATCGCCGATGTCCACGCCACCGGCCACGCACAGGCCGATGAGCTCAAGATGTACCTGTCGATCGCCAGGCCGGAGTGGTACGTGCCGATCCATGGCGAGTATCGGCACATGGTGGCCAACACCAAGCTCGGCATCATGATGGGCGTCGCCAGGGATCAGGTGCTGCTGTGCGAGGACGGCGACGTGCTCGAACTGTCCGAGACCGGCCTTGCCGCGGTCGGCCGCATCCCGGCCGGATACCTGTACGTCGACGGGATCGTCGGCGACGTCGGCCAGGGCGTGCTCCGCGACCGCAAGGTGCTGGCCGAGGAGGGGGTCGTCGTGGTGGTTGCCACCGTCGACATCGGCACCGGCAAGGTGATCACCGGTCCGGAGATCATCACTCGGGGTTGGGTGTACGCGCCCGAAGCCGAGGATCTGCTCGACGAGGCGTGTGACACCGTGGCTGCCGCGGTCGAACGGGCGCTCGCGTCGGGTGTGCGCGACGTGGAGACCCTCGAGCGCGAGGTCCGCCGGGCGGCGGGGAAGTTCGTCAACGAGCGCACCAAGCGCCGACCGATGATCGTCCCGGTCGTCATGGAGACCTGACCGATGGGCCGCACACCGGTGGCGGCCGGCAGTGTGGTGGCCGGCAGGGTCGCGGTCATCGGCGCCGTAGCGGGCGTGGTGCTGGCGGGCACGGTCGCGGCGTGC
>VFMC01000681.1 GCA_006515795.1 Acidimicrobiaceae bacterium
AGCGCTCCTCCAGGTGCAGCAGTGGTGCACGCAGCAGTGCCTCGGGGTTGTCGGGTTCGATGTTCGCCGCCAACTCAGGCGCAGCAACGGGAAGGACCTCCTCGATGCAGAACGGGGTTGCCTGCAGATCGTCGCGGTGCACGGCGCCGAGCGGGATCCAGAGGTCGGCGTCGTCCCTGCCGACCGACCGGTCGCTGTCGGTGGTGATGATCCGCAACTCGATTCCGGGATGCCGGCGTTTGAACTCGGGGAGCCGAGGCATCAGCCAGTAGGTGGCCAGCGATGTCGCCACCGACAACGTGACGGCCGCGCCGGTGGTCGAAGAACGGGTCGCGGCGACGGCTCGGTCGATCTCGTCGAAGGCACGCGTGATCCGTTCGTGCAGGGCCCGGCCTTGCGGCGTGAGGCTGATCCCGGTGGCGCCGCGGTCGAACAGCGAAGTGCCGAGCGAGCGCTCGAGCCGGGCCACGGCGTGGCTCACCGCGGGCTGACCGATCTGCAGGAGCTCGGCTGCCGCGGTGAAGCTGCCGAGCTGCGCGGCCGCCTCGAAGGCACGCAGCCATCGGTCGGAGACTCCCTGTTTCACATCGATTGTTTTCATGGGCTCATGAAGAAAGCTAGCGGATCCGAACCCGATCGGTTGAAACTCGGTCACCAACGCGACATCAGGGCCCAGGTGCGACGAACCGGTCGATCGCGGTGTCGCGGAACGCGGTGTGCCAACGGTGGCAGCCGCCGTCGTGGAACCAGCGTTCGGCCTGCACGCCCTCGGCATTGGTGAACATCCAGGCCTGATCGAAGTCGCGTTCGGCTGCGCCGGCGATGTGAGCCGGCGGTTGTGGCAGTTCGCCGCCGTAACGGAACTCCTCGACGGGCCGCGGGCCGCAGTGGGGGCAGGCGACGACGAGCATCAGCGCGTTCCCGTCGAACCCTGGTCGGCCAGCGGATGGTCGAGGGCGAATCGCGTCAGCGAGAACGGCTCTGGCGATCAGCTCGGCCATCTGCTCACCCCCGGCTGGTATCGCCTTGAACCCCCAGGTGCCCCAGCCGGTGCTGATCACGAACCCGTCGACGCCGGTGAACCCCATGATCGGGGAGAAGTCTGCCGACACGTCGCAGCGGCCCGTCCACTGGCGCAAGATCTTGAGGTCGCGGACGAACGGCAGCAAGTAGCTCATCTTCGCCGCGTTGGCCTGCAGGAACTGGAACGAGGATTGCCGGGAGTAGCTGGTCTCACGCTCGAACTCGTGGCCGATCAGCATCTGCCCGCGGCCGGTCTGGGAGATGTAGCAGAGCAGCTCGGTGTCGCTCACGATCGGCCCGAATCCCGGCGCGTAACCGTTGGTGACGAACGCCTGCAACGGGTGCGTCCGGATCGGCAGGCGAAGCCCGGCGTGGGCGGCGAACGTCGACACGTCGCCACCGACGGCGCTCATCACCACGCCTGCGCCGATGTCGCCACGGGCGGTGCGAACGCCGACCACCTTCTCGCCGTGGTACAGGAGTCCGGTGACAGGGGTGCCCTGGATGACGTGCACGCCGCGCTGCATCGCGCCCTGCGCGTAGGCCCACACGACTCGGTCGTGGCGGGCCGTGGATGCCGGCACGTGGTAGGAGGCGCCGACCACCGGATATCGGCCACCGCCGGCGAGGTCGATCTGCGGGCACAGCTGCTTGATCTCGCCAGGGGTGACGAGCATGGTCTCGGCGCCGCATGCCGTGTTGAGCAGCACCCTGGCGCGCTCGGCGCGCATGGCCGACTCGGTGTGCGCCAACCAGATGAGGCCCTTGGTGGCGTGCATGATCCAGCACCCGGTCTCCTCTTCCAGCCGGCCGTACAAGGCCTGGCTGTGCTGATAGAAGC
>VFMC01000682.1 GCA_006515795.1 Acidimicrobiaceae bacterium
AGGACCCACAGCATACCTCAGCGCCCAGCCGCGATGTAGGCATCGGCAATCTGGGAATAGGTGCCCCAGCGGACCGCGCCGGCGACGAACAGCGGGTCGATGTCACGGCTGAGCCAGGAGTCGAGCGTCGTGTCGCCACCCAGCCCATGCTGCTGCAACTCGCCCGGATGCAGGGTGATGTGAAAGGTGTGGGTCAGCGTCGGGTTCTGCGCCGCCGATGACAGCGAGCCGGCCAGCCCGTCGGACCAGTACGCCTTCAGGGCCGCCGCCGGATCGGACGAGGCGTAGACCTCGTCGCTGACAGACCCGAACGGGTCGCTGATGCCGGGAGGCAGGAAGACCATCGCGCCGTTGGGATCGTGCTGCGCGAACAACGCGACGTCGGTGCCGTTGGGCGAGCCGGCCGGGCGCCAGGGCGTCGTCTTCCGGAGCCGCGGATCGATCGATTGCGTCGCCGGGTCTTTCCAGTCGCTCTTCACGTCGAGGCCGGTGGCCGCGGCCACTTCGAGCATGTGCGAGTAGAGGTTGCCGCCGCTCCACTGGCGAACGCGGCCGACGCCGAGCGCCTCGATCTTGTCGATCTGCTCCGCGATGACAGTGGTCCAGCGCTTGACCGACAGCGCCGCCGAGTTGCGGCCCAGGTGAGCGTCCTCGTGGAAGTGGAACCCGATCTCGTGGCCGCGATCGTCCAGTTCGCCGATCACGTTGTCGTACTGCGGTGCGTAGTCGATGAACGGCGACTGCACCTGGATGGTGAGGCGGCCGCCGTGCTTCTCGGCAATCGCCGCCAGCGAGACAAACCGAACGGCTCCACGTGGATGCCGATTTCGAACAGCAGGACGCCGGCGGTCTGTTGGGCGGTCAGGCCTGCCGAACTGAGCAAAACCACGCCGGCAAGGGCAGCAACAATGACATGGCGCATACTGATTCTCGACTCTGCCTCTTTTGACCGCCGTGGCGGCCGATAGTTACGTCGATCTATCTTTTCGATCTGATGCCCGGTCCAACGTGACAATGCGCCCAAGTACTCTCGGATTCCTGGCCGTCCTGGCCGTGGCCACGGCTGCCGCCGCGGCGCCGGCCATCGTATCGGTCGACCGGGTCGCCGTCGTCACCGTCGCGGGGCGGGCCCTGACGTCCTCGTCGCAACTGACCGTGACCTGGACGCCGGGCGCGGGTGAGGCGGTTCACCATTTCGAGGTGGTGGCCCGGGAGACGGTGCAGGGCACCGAGGTTCGGACGTCGGCGGCCGCATCAGCGACCCGCGCGACGGTGACCGGACTGAAGGCCGCCACCACCTATGCCGTGACGGTCGTCGCCTGCTCGAACGAGGCGTGCTCGTCCTCGTCGACCTCGGCCGGCGCGAGTGGCGAGACCGACACGGAATACTGGCAGTTGGGCGGCACCGGGAACACCGTCGATCGACTCACCAAGATCGTCAGTGACGGCAACGCGCGCCTGAGCGCGACACGGTTCGGTCCCGATGCGGGTCAAATGGCCGGCCGCGTGCAGTTGTATTACGGACCGATGGGGCAGATGACGACCACGCGGCAATCGCAGTTGTCGGCGGCGGTGGCGGCGGGCACCGCCGACCCGGCCAACCCGGACAGCTACCTGACTTTCACCAGCCGCGCGGGGTCGAGTGGGCTGATCGC
>VFMC01000233.1 GCA_006515795.1 Acidimicrobiaceae bacterium
CCCGTAGGCGAGCGGCTCGGTGGTTATCGTCGAGCCCCACTCCGGCGTGTTGGTGCGACCGATGGTGACGAAACCCGCCGCCCGGAACCGCCGGTACAGGGCCGAGTCGTACGGTGCTCGACGATCGATCGCCTTGAGGGCGCGCACGCCCTGGTGGTGCGGTTCTCCACCGATCGCACAGCCCAGGTCCTTCACCACCATCGGCACTCCGGCGAACGGACCCGAGGCCATCGGCGCCTCGACGAGGGCCGCGGCGAAGCGTTCGTGGATGATCGCGTTGAGGGCCGGGTTGAGCCGTGCGGCCGCATCGACGGCGACCTCGACGAGCTCGGCCGCGCTGATCTGCCCGCTGGCGACGAGCTCGGCCTGCGCGGTTGCGTCGAGCCGGGCTACATCGAGGGAGGTGACGTCTCCTGAAGCACTCATGAGGTGACACCGTATGCTTCCGCCGTGCGAGTGGTGGCAGCGGTGGACAAGTACAAGGGCACGGCCACCGGAGCCCAGGTGGCGGCAGCTGTCGGCCACGCCTGCTGGGAGCTCGGCCACGACTGCGCCGAGGTGCCGGTCGCCGATGGTGGTGAGGGCACGCTCGAGGCGCTCGGGGGGCCAAACCGCACATCCACCGTCACCGGCCCACTCGGCTCACCGATCGAGGCCGAGTGGCGCTTGCAGCGCAACGTCGCCGTCATCGAGATGGCCCGAGCCTCGGGATTGGCGCTGATCGGTGGCGCCGAGCACAACGATGCGATCGCCGCCACGACGGCGGGCACCGGTGAGCTGATCGACCTGGCCTTGGGTGCGGGGGCCAAGAAGATCATCGTCTGCCTCGGTGGATCGGCCACCACCGACGGCGGTCTCGGTGCGGTGCGGGCGATCAGTGCACCACACCGGCTGCGCGGGGTAGAGCTTCTCGTCGCCTGCGACGTGACCACGGTGTTCGTCGATGCGGCGCGGGTGTTCGCGCCGCAGAAGGGCGCCACGCCGGCACAGGTGCGGATGCTCACCGGACGGCTCGAACGGATCGCCCAGATGTACACGTCGGAGTTCGGTGTCGACGTGACCGCAATCGCGGGTGGCGGCGCAGCCGGCGGTCTTGCCGGGGCGCTGGCCGCGCTCGGTGGCCAGCTCCTCCCCGGGTTCGACCTCGTCGCCGACGAGGTCGACCTCGACGACGCGCTCACCACGGCCGACCTGATCATCACCGGCGAGGGCTACCTCGATGCGCAGAGCTTCGACGGCAAGGTCGTGGGCAAGGTGCAAGAGCTGGCCCGCTCGCTGGGCACACCAGTCGGTGCAGTCGTCGGCGATGCCGACCCGGCGGTGGCGCGGCGCATCGCCAACGTTTCGCTGGTGGCGATGTTCGGCATCGACCGGGCGATGAACGAACCACTGTGGTGCATCGAACGGGCCGCGGCTCGGCTCATCTCCGAGCTGGCACCAGCCGTCTGATCAGGGAGCAACCGTCGCCGTCGTGGCGTTCGTGACCGCACTGGTGGCGGGGGCGTTCATCTGTTCGAGGGTGGAGTTGGCCTTGTCGGAGCCGAGCATCACGATGATGCTGACGCCCTCGGGCAGCAGGCCACCTTCGATGGGCGCCGGAGCCGAGACCTCCAACACCGAGGGGTTGCCCATCAACGAAGCCAGGTACGTGGCCACCCCCAATGCGTTCGAGTTGCTGGGGTCGTAGAGGATCGTGGTGTCTTCTTGCTTGGCGGTGGCGTTCGTGGCCTTGGCCATCGTGAAGTTCTTGCCGCTCAGCGCCGTGGTCAGGACCCCGGCGGCGCCGTTCACCGTGGATGCGTTGGCAACGACCACGGTGGCGCCGTCGACCGTGGCCGCGACCGTGGCCGGCGTCGTCTCGACAGGCACTGCTGGCTCGGTGGCCAGCGGGGTGGTGGCCAGCGGGGTGGTGGCCAGCGGGGTGGTGGCCAGCGGGGTGCTGCCTCCGCCGTCGTCGTCGTTGATCTGGCGGAGGATCAAGAACCCGGCAACGACCGCCACGATGGCGATCACGATCGCCGCGGTCGAACCCATGGGCGAGCCCGCGGATCCGGTGTCGCGTGATCGACGTGGCTGGTCGCTGCTCATGCGTTCATGCCTCCTTGTTCGCCCGTACGGGTTCCTCCTGCAGGACCATCGATGCGAGCGCGTCGTCGGCGCTCACGCTGACGACGGAGCCGCCGAACGACGAGCGGATCGACCGACAGAGCCCCAGGATGGTCGAGCAGCTGGTTGAGCTCCTGATAGTACTCCTCCGCGGAGCAGGCAAAACGCGCCCGGATCGCCAGGTCTCGGGCTTCGTCCTGCATCCACCAGCTGCCCTCGAAGTCGATGATGGCGCGTTGGCGGTCGGACAGGGGCTCGTCGATCTCGGAAGTCACCTACGTAGCCTTACCGGTCAGCCACCCCTGTGACAAGCACCCCCTGACGCAGGCCGTCGCGACCCCGGGTAGCCTCGGCCGCCGATGAGCCCTTCCCCAGCCCCGCGCCCCTTCCTGATCGGCGTGGCCGGCGGCACGTGTTCGGGCAAGACGACGGTCAGCGAGCGGCTCGCCGAGCTCGTCGGCGACGAGCACCTCGCCCTGATCAAGCTCGACTCGTACTACATCGCCCGCGACGATCAGGCGTTCGAGCAACGGGCGCTGGCGAACTACGACCACCCCGACGCGTTCGACTGGCAGCTCCTCAACGACCACATCGCCGCGCTCGCGGCCGGCGCCTCCGTGCCGGTCCCCATCTACGACTACAGCAACCACACACGCAGTGGCGAAGTGCGGATGGTGCATCCGGCGCGCATCGTGGTGGTGGAGGGCATCCTCGTGCTGTACGAGCCGCAGCTGCGCGACAGGTTCGATCTGAAGGTCTACGTCGACACCGATGCCGACCTGCGGCTCATCCGCCGGCTGCACCGCGACGTGGTCGAGCGCGGCCGCACGCCCGACAGCATCGTGCAGCAGTACCTCGCCACCGTGCGTCCGAGCCACGAGCAGTTCATCGAGCCGAGCAAGCGCCATGCCGACGTCATCTTCCCGCAGGGAGGCCTCAACGAGCCGGCCCTCGAGGTGCTGCTGGCCCGCGTGCGCGAGCTGGTGCGGGTGGGCTGAGCCCGATCGAGCCGGGTGCGAGAATCGAACTCGCGACAACCGCATTACAAGTGCGGTGCTCTGCCAACTGAGCTAACCCGGCGGGGCCTCGGGAGTTGGTGGAGGACCACCTCGATGCAACGTACGGGGAAACCCGCCAACGACCCGAACCTCGGCGGGCAGTCTAGGCCGGTACGGCGACCACCTCGACCTCGACTGTGCGCTCGCCGCGTTGGAGTTCGACGTCGCCGACGACACCCGCGGTTTTCCCGCGGGAAAACGCGGCCCCACCGCCCTAGGTTCGCCCGTCCGACGTGGGAACCGCGACCGACACGACCGTGAGTCTGGTGGCCGCGCGCAGCGTCGGGAGCCCGCCCTCGACGCCAGACCCGGACCAGCCGATCGACTCGGCCCCCGCTCTGGGATCCGAAGGGGGACCGAGGTGGGGGTTCACGGTGACCCAGGCGGCCCGAAGGCCGTCGGCCAGTAGTCGCGTCTCGGTCTCCTCGGCGCTCCAACCGGTGGCGGACAGCCCGTACTTCGTCGCGTTGGCCAGCGCGATGCCCTCGGTCGTGGAGGCACACGTGGTGACGGCGAGCACTGGGCCGAAGACCTCGTCGAGGAACAGGGGGTGATCGGCGCCGACGCCGTCGACGATCGTCGGTTCGTAGTACCAGCCGGGCCCGTCGACGGCGGCCCCGCCACACACGAGGCGGCCGCCGTCCTCGACGGCGCGACGGACGGCTCGGTCGACGGACGTGCGATGCGCTTCGGTCGCCAGCGGACCGGCTTGGCGCGTCAGATCCATCGGGTCGCCCGGTCGCCACTGGGCGGCGCGGTCGACGAGCAACTCCAGGAGCGCGTCGTGATGACGTCCGTGAACGATCAACCGCGACCGCCCAGAAGATGCTGGCCGCGATCGCGTCGGCCACGACGTCGAGATCTGGGGCGTGTTCGCCCACCAAGTGCGCCGACTTCCCGCCGAGTTCGGTCATCACCGGCACGAGACTCGTGGCGGCCGATGCGGTCAGCACCTGCCGGCCCGTCGCGAGTGAGCCGGTGAGGTTCACCAAGTCGATGCCTTCATGCGCGACGAGCGCGGTGCCCACCACGTCGCCGCGGCCGGCCACGACGTTCAAAACGCCGGCTGGCAGGCCGGCTTCGATCGCCAACTCGGCCAGCAACATCGCGCTCGCCGAGGAGGTCTCGCTCGGCTTGAGCACCACGCAGTTTCCCATGGCCAACACTGGCACCACCTTGGTGAACGCCACGAAGAACGGGAAGTTCCATGGCGAGATGACCGCGACTACGCCTCGTGGCACGCGGCATGCGGGTGGCACCGCATCCGCAGACACCTCCGGGACCATCCCGAGCAGGTCTCGCGCGATCTGCGCAGCCGCGGGGACGTCGGCCATGGTGATGCCGAGAGGGATGCCCACCTCGAGCGTGTCGAGCAGCGCGAGTCGATCGGTGTGCCGCTCGACCAGATCGGCCAGGCGTGCCAGCGCCTCCACGCGGGCCACCGGGTCGTTCCACACGCCGCGGGCCAGCGCTCGCCTCGCAGCGCCAACGGCGAGATCGACATCGTCGGGAGAGCCGGCGGGCAGGGTCCACAGCAAGTCGCCGTTGGCGGGGTTGATCGATCCGAGTTCGGCACTGTCGGCCGACTCGACGTGCACGCCGTCCACGAACGATCGTAAGTCGGGACGGGGAAACGTGCCGTTGGCTGACGTTGCGGTGGTCATCGAGCGATCTCCGGTCGGTTCGTCCTTGCGTTGGTGTGCAATTGCATAGTTTACTTATGCGACTGTCTGGAAGCGAACGGCAGCGACGGAACGGGGAGAGACACATGAGGGCACACTCGAAGCCAGCCGCCGTGGCGGCGGTCCTCGCACTGGCACTCGTTGCCGGCGCTTGCAGCAGCACCGACAGTGACGGGGGCAGCAGTAGCGTCACGTCGGCGGCCGACGCCGCCGACGGTGCGCTGACGTCCGAGGTCGGCGCCGAAGCAAGTACAGCACCTGTGGCGGCCGGTGAGGTCGATCGCATGGTGTGGGCCATCCAGTCGCCGCCGCTGTCGATGGACTCGGCACTCGCCAGCGACATCCCGACCCGGCGCGTGCAAACAGCAGCGTTCGAGGGGTTGATCGTGCTGTGGGTCTTCACGATCCGCGACGATGTGACCTTCTGGGACGGCACGTTGCTGACCATCGACGACGTGCGCTTCTCGTGGTCCCGCCACGTGGGGCCTGACTCGACCTCGGGGGTGGCGTACAACTTCGCCAACGTGGCCGGCATCGAGGCCACCGACGCCGCGACCCTGACGGTGAGGCTGACAGCTCCCGAGCCGGGCCTGGCTGTCAAGGCCGCCCTGTGGGTGCAGATCATGCAGAAGGCATACGCCGAAACAGCGGGTGACGCACTCGGCGGTCCGGACAAGCCGGGGATGGGCACCGGCCCGTTCAGCATCACCAGCTATTCGTCGGCCGATGGTGCACTGCTTGACCGCTACGACGGCTATTGGGGCGGTGCCGCCAAGGTGCGGCAGATCGAGTTCAAAGTGATCGGCGATCCCGACACGGCTCGCCTCGCCATCGACAGCGGCGAGATCGATGGCTACTTCGACGTGCCGCTGATCGCCACGCGTCAATGGGACGACCTCGGTTCGACGACGATGACGTACGTGACGGGAGCCTACAACGACATGCTCACGATGGACGTCACCAGCGCACCGTTCGACGACCCGAACGCCCGCTTGGCGTTGGCCCATCTGATCGACCGAGACGGGCTGCTCGGCCCGCTGTTCAACGGTCGGGCGACCACCGCGTTCACCGTCGTTCCCGCGACGCAGGTTACCTCGACGCTCGGCGAGGACGGCGCCGCAGCGCTGTATGCAAACCTGCCGGCCGTGCCGGGATTCTCGATCGACGACGCCAAAGCTGCGCTCGCGAAGTCGGCCACGCCCGACGGGTTCGAGGTGGACCTCCCGGTCGATACGTCACAGCCCTGGATGTCGCCGCTCGCCCAGAGCCTGGCGCAGAACGCCGCCGAGGTCGGAATCACGATCAACGTGAAGGCGGTGGCGCCGGCCGACTGGATCGCCGGTCTCACCAGTGGTGACGGCGGTCCGTTGCAGCTCCTCGCACTCGGCGCCGGCACCACGTGGCCCGCCGAGGTGCCGCCGCTCATCACCGGTTCGACCGCACCGTTCAACGTGGCGAAGTACCTCAGCGCCGAGATCGACGCGACGATCGGCGAGGTCGTAGCCGCGACCACGATCGACGAGTTGATGCCCCCGCTCACGACGCTGCTGACTTCCATCGGCGAC
>VFMC01000683.1 GCA_006515795.1 Acidimicrobiaceae bacterium
TGCTCGGGCAGTGGCTCTTCGAGAAGAACCGGCTCTACCTGAACGACGGTGCGGGCCAGTTCACCCAGGCGAGCTTCAACCTGCCCAACGACTCCGACCCGACGCGCGGCGTCACGCTGGGCGACGTGGACGGCGACGACGACCTGGACGCGCTCATTGCCAACGGCTTCGACCAGACCAGCCCGCCCGACCGGCTGTACCTGAACAACGGCTCAGGGGCCTTCACGAGCGCGCCGGACCAGCTTCCTGAAGACGGCCTCGACACCGAGTCCATCGCCCTGGGCGACGTGGACGGAGACGGCGACCTGGACGCGTTCCTGGCCAACGGCCAGGTCGGTCACGACGGCGAGGCGTTCGCCGGCCTGCCGAACCGGCTCTACCGCAACGACGGGAGCGGCACGTTCATCGCGACCGTCGGCCAGATCCCGCTGCAGGCAGACGACACCGTGGCGGCTGCCTTCGCGGACGTCGACGGGGACGCGGATCTTGACCTCGTCCTCGGCAACGGCTGGGGCTTGGGCGACCTCTCCGCGCCGCCGGACCGGCTCTGGCTCAACGACGGCCGGGGCAGCTTCAGCCCGACGCAAGGGATGCTGCCCGGAGACGGCGGTTCGCTCGCGGTCGAGGCCTTCGACGCCGATGCCGACGCCGACCTTGACCTCGTGCTGGGACGTGGCCTCGACCGGCAGGATCGGCTGCTGTTCAACGACGGGTCGGGCGCGTTCACCGACGTCACGCACCCGTTTCCGTACGATCACGACGAGACCAACACGGTCCTGCTCGGCGATCTCGACGGCGACGAACTGCTCGACCTCTTCATCGCGAACTGGATCGACCAGAACCGGCTCTACCTGAACGACGGCACCGGCCCCTACCTCGATGCGAGCGACCGCGTGCCTGCCGATTCGATGTACAGCACGTCCGCGGCGGCCTGGAGCAGCCCGCCCGAGGGCGACAGGTTGCCGGCCCCGTCGTTCAGATCGGGAACTTCTGGACCCAGCCGAACCAGCTCCTGCTGAACGACGGCCAGGCGTTCTTCACCGACGCTTCGAATCAGCTTCCACCCAACGCCGACAGCACGTCGGGGGTCGCCCTGGCGGACGTGGACGGTGACGCGGACCTCGACGCCTACTGCGCCAACTCGACCGCCGATCCGGACCGGCTCTGGCTCAACGACGGAACGGGGCATTTCGCGTCCTCGCCGTCGCTGCAGTCCATCACGGGGCAGGACGTGGACGCCGCCTTCGGCGACCTCGACGGCGACGACGACCTGGACTTCGTGGTCGGCGACTGGGGCGGAATCAACCGCCGCTACCTCAACGACGGAGGCGGCGCGTTCCTCAGCGACCCGCAACTCCTGGTTGGGCCGCTGGACGACACGCGCGACGTCGAACTGTTCGATGTCGACGGCGACGGTGACCTGGATCTGTACGTCGCGAACTCGTCCGAGAACCTGCCGACGCTCGAGGATCGCCTGTACCTGAACGACGGGGCCGGCAACCTGTCGCCCTCGGGCGGGCTGCTCCAGGCCGCCGCGGACGGCCGCCGCGGACTACAGCCGCGATGCCGTGATCGACGACGTGGACGGCGACGGGGATCCCGACGTGCTCGTCGGCAACGTGGGGCCGTTGAACGCCAAGGGGGAGGCGAACCAGCTCTACCTCAACGACGGGCGGGGCGCGCTGCTGCAAGCGCCCGACCCGTTCCCGGTGCTGGCAGACGCGACGCTGTCCGTGGCGCTTGGCGACGTGGACGGCGACGGCGATGTCGATGCCGTCGTCGGCAACCGGGTCGAGCACCAGAACCGCCTCTACTTCAACTGCACGCGCCAGCTCGCCCGGCGTGGCCTCGCGCGGGTGGGCAAGCCGCTGGCACTGGACCTGTTCGGGCCGCCCGGCGGGAGCTGGCTCCTCGCCTTGGCGGGAGGGAAGGCGAACGTGCCGACGGCCAAGGGCACGCTGTACCTCGATCCGGCG
>VFMC01000684.1 GCA_006515795.1 Acidimicrobiaceae bacterium
GAGGCCGCGATCAAAGGCCGCGGAGGCAAGAGCCCAGGCAGTGTGAGCGCCAAGACCTACGCCCTCGTTGTCGGCGCCGAGCCGGGGGCGAGCAAGGTCAGCAGGGCAGCCGACCTTGGCGTGCCGGTGCTCTCGGAAGGCGGGTTCGTGACGCTGCTCGAAACCGGCGAGCTGCCCTAGCAGGCCGATCAGACCACGGATCAGACCACGTAGAAGTCCCACGAGAAGGCTCGCGCCTGAACCCGGGTCTCCTCGGTCCTCCAGAAGATGACCGTCGCCGTGTGCGGGCCGGTATCGAACTGCTCGATCACGTTGCCCGGCCGGGGCACGAAGGTGAGCGTGACGTTGCCGGGCTCGAACACCGCCCCGGGCGGCAGCGGCTCGTCCTGGTCGCCGTCGAGCGGGGGCAGCGTCGATGCGGCGACGTCGTTGACGGCGTCGAGCGACACGGTGGGCAACTCGACCCCATCGACCACCAGCACCGCCTGGTAGCCGATGATCAGATCGACGAACACCCGCGTTTGCCGGGGTGCCTGCGTGGCGCCGCGGATCGGGTCGATCGATTCGATCTCGTCGGGCAGTCGTTGCTGCTCGCGGCCGGTGGCCGACGCCTGTGCCCCGGCGATCACGAGCACCAAACCGGCGGCGATGCCGAGGCTCGCGAGCAGGAGTTTCGGGTCGAGTCGGCGGCGTGGCACGCCGATATTCTCCCGTGAGCGCAGTGCAATTCCACCGCGCCGGCGGCTTCGGGCGCTCGCACCCGCGCCCGTCGTGGCGGCCCGAGGCGATAGCGTCGCAGTTCCGATGAGCGAGCCCGAGGCACCCGTGAGTGGCCGCGCTACCGACAGCGATGGCCCCGACGACATCACCGTCTCCGCATCCCCGGCCACCTCGCCCGATCGGCCGTCCGATCGCATCGTCGGCGGGCGGTACCGGCTCGGCGCCCGGCGCGGGATCGGGCTCGACAAGATCTGCGCTCCTGCCGGGTTCGCCGAGCGGTTCAGCACCACGATCGAGCAGGTGATGAAGACCCGCCACCCGAACCTCGTCGAGGTGCTCGCGGCGGGCTCGGCAACCTGGAGCGAGCAGCCGGTGCAGTACGTGGTCTGCGAGAACCTCACCGGTGGGAGCCTGCGTGATCTCGGCGATCGCGGGCGCATGCTCAGCCCGTCGCAGGGGGTCATGATCGCCCTCGACGTGTGCCGTGGCCTCGATGTCGCGCACCGGGCCGGGCTCGTGCACGGCGACATCCGTCCCGGCAACCTGGTGTTCGGCGACGACGGCCGGATCCGCATCGCCGACCTCGGCCTGGCCATGCTGGTGGCCGGTGAGGTGTCGGGC
The DNA here is from genome assembly GCA_006515795.1 of Acidimicrobiaceae bacterium. Lineage (GTDB taxonomy): Bacteria > Actinomycetota > Acidimicrobiia > Acidimicrobiales > Ilumatobacteraceae > VFMC01. The sequence continues at coordinate 1,342 of VFMC01000684.1, forward strand.
GAGTCGGCGTCCACCAGCAGTGACCGGGCGCCATACGCCTCGCCGGAGCAGGCCCAAGGTCAACCCGTCGGCCAGAAGAGCGATGTGTACTCGCTGTGCCTCTGCGTGCTCGAGGCGGTCACGGGCGCGCTGCCGTTCGTAGGCGACTCCACCGTTGCCACGCTGGCCAACCGCGTCGACCGGCTGATGCCGGTCTCGGCCGACCTGGGACCACTCGCAGCCGTGCTCGAGCGGGCCGGTCGGCCGCACCCAGCCGACCGTTACACGGCCAGCGAGTTCGGGCGCGCCCTCGTGCAAGCCGCCGAGAAGTTGCCGCGGCCGGCACCGATCGCGCTGTTGTCGAGCCCACCCGTCGAGTCACCGCCGATCGCCGCGCCCGACCCCGCAGCATCGCCTTCCGCGCCGGTGGCCGCATCGCCTGCCGCACCCCCGGCCGGGCCTCCGGGCATGTCGCCA